>NZ_JAUBRI010000015.1:0-57752 GCF_036701795.1 Microcoleus sp. N9_A1 | reverse complement strand
GGAGTTAATTAATCAGGGTGCATCTACCAATTAAGCTTCCTGAGAATTCGAGCGCCATCCGGACAACCTCAAACTTTATTCAGCATCACCGTCGATACCGCAAAAAAAACCCCAAACCAGAATTGGCGGGGAGTTAATTAATCAGGGTGCATCTACCAATTAAGCTTCCTGAGAATTCGAGCGCCATCCGGACAACCTCAAACTTTTTCAGCATCAGCCTCGATACCGCAAAAAAAAACCCCAAACCAAAAGTGGTCGGGAGTTAATTAATCAGGGTGCATCTACTAATTTAATCTCCCGCCTCACCGCACCTCTTTCAGGACACTTTGGCAGAATTTGCGAGAATTTGTGGCGAGGGAGTGCGATCGACAAAAAAAACCCCAAACCAAAATTGGTCGGGAGTTAATTAATCAGGGTGCATCTACCAATTAAGCTTCCTGAGAATTCGAGCGCCATCCGGACAGTTGCATCGAATTTTTCGACAGGGCGATCGTTTGAGGATAGGCAAAATCAGAAGTACAGAGTTAGGGGGGCGATCGCATTTCGGATGAATTGACCAAGGGGAGTCTGATCCGGGATTGAGTAGGGCGATCGATTTACTGAATCTCAAAATCAACATCTTTTTTCCGGCTCTGCTGCCTTATGTTGTGTATTAGGTAAAGGTAATTGAGGTCAACAAGTGGCGATTTCATGTAAATTGCCAGCGAGACATCGCGGTTGAGCCTGACTATCCCCGCAATTATGTCAACTAACACTGCAACACCGAGAGTTAGTGTAATTATTCCCGTATATCAGGGCGATCGCTTCCTTGCCGAAGCGGTAGAAAGCGTCCTAAATCAAAACTTCACTAATTATGAAATTATTGTTATCGACGATGGTTCTACAGATAACAGTCGTGCTGTTTTGCAGCCTTATTATGATAGTGTTCGCTATGTCTTTCAAGAAAATCAGGGAGTCGCTGTGGCGCGGAATCGGGGTATCCAAATAGCGAAAGGTGAGTTGATTGCTTTTCTGGATCAAGATGATTTATGGTCGCCTCCTAAGTTAGCTTTACAGGTAGCTTGTTTTGAAGCGCAACCCAACTTGGGAATGGTGAATAGTGGCTGGCAAATTGTCAATCAGCACGGTAATGTACTGGGCAATGTGGAACCGTGGCATCAATTACCCAATTTAAATTTAGAAGCTTGGGTGTTGTGGAAACCAGTATTGCCAAGTACGCTGATGTTCCAGCGAAACTGGTTGGAACAAGTGGGAGGTTTCGATCCTCAATTTTATCAAGCGCCTGATATAGACCTAGTTTTACGTTTGGCACTCATAGGTTGTCAAGCTGACTGGGTATGTCAGACAACCGTCTCCTATCGGGAACATTCGGACAATCATTCTAGAAATACACCTCAACAAGCTGAGGAAACTTGGGTCGTGTTGGAACAGTTTTTTTCCAGACCCAACTTACCAGAACAAGCCCGCCAATTAAGGAATCAGTCTTTTTATCAAACTCTTGTTTGGGCGGCGTGGCGACTCTATCACACCGGTTATATTTCCGAAATGGTAAATTATTTAGAGAAATCTATCAGTTACGCACCCTATTCGCGCACAAAAATGATATCAGATTGGATAACAAGTTTTATCAGGTATGCTTCAGAATACGGGTGCAAAATTAATGCTGACGCTTTGAGCAAATCAGCAGAGTGGCAGCAGCTAATGAGGTACGTATTGAACTGAGCGAAAAAGGAGCGGAATCGCCAGATTAGTATTTAGCATAATGCTCTATTTAATAGCAAGGGCAGTAGCGTAGTGATTGAATCCAAAATCGGAAACTATTTCATCCAAGAGCAAAAGAGCAGATAATAGCTTGACATCACCTTCGTTATCAAAGTTAAAGTTTTGAAAAACATCTGATAAAGCAAGATGATAGATAATACCGCCTGTAAAAGTAATTTTTGCTTCCTGAAAAAATAATCTAACTGCTTCAATTATCCTTTCTGAATCACCAGCTTCAGATGGATCTTGTGCAATCAGCGCCTCGCGATTTGGTACCAATATTTTTGTGGGCAGACATCTATCTTCAGATTGTGAGTGTAATAAATACTGTTTTGGCAAATTTTCCCGCGCCTTAGAAGCAATTTCAACCTCTTGTGAAGACCATTGAAAGCGGTTCGCTCCAATGTAATCATCCATGTAAAACATTCCGCCAGTTTGGAGTACATAATAACTCCAAGATACCGCCTCAACAACATTAGGCATATGATGTAGAGAATTATTCCAATGCACAAAGTCATAAGTGCTAGGCGATATTGCGGTTTGAAACGCATCAGTACAGTAGAAATTTACCCTGTCAGCAAGGGAGAGTTTTTGGGCTATATCTTTACCTTGTTTTATTCGTTCGGCAGAAAGATCAAATAAGTCAAATTGCTCAACGAGTCCAGCTTTTATCAAACTCATTTCCTTTGCACCAGCACCGCAACCAACTGACACACCTTTTAAAAAAGGTGCTTTATTTCCTGCCAGCTTAATTGCCGTGTTTGTCAATCCCTGCGAAAACCCATCAACGCTTTCACCTGATACTCTTTTATTAATATAGCGAATTACATCAGGAATTTGCCACCACCTAGTTTGAGTACGTCGAGGTTTTTGAGATTGCTTTGACCAATAGTTACCAATTTGCTTTTGTTGTTCTGTCTGTTGTACGTTGGGCATGATTTTTCCTAATTTGAAAGCGAAGCTGTAAACATAACCGGAAAATTGGTCAAATTACAGACAGTCTAATGTCTTTTATAAAAAAACCTAATTGTCGTGTGTCTTCGGACACTCCCAACTCTTTTAGTGATAGTGAAACTGGAGAACGAAAAACAATTTCAAGCACTTCATTGTCAGCAATAATTTCTTTGGGAATCAAAGTCTCTAGCTCTTTGAGAGAATCTCCATTGGCAAAAAACCACTCTCCTACTATTTTTTCATTACAAATCACTTGAATAGATATTTGAGGAAGATCATTGCTGAAAAACGGTATACCTGTAACTGATAGACGCAAATCCTTGCCCAGCAAGTCTAAACCCTTGGAAGAAGATAGATTCATTGTGAGAACCGCATCACCGCTGTGAGTCCAAGTTCCTGACTTCTCCGAACCATACCAGCCAAGCGTTTGATAATTTTTAGCATTTCCTCCTGTTTTGAAGCTAACGACTTCACCTACCAAATAAGGTACTCTTTTAAATAATTGCTGTGGTGGAAACAAAGAAAAGGCAAAAGTTTGATGACCCCAAAGCATTACAGGTTTCCAGCGACTAGCAGCTTTGAATACCACGTCTTGCATATATTGATAGTAAGTCTCGTAGTAGTCCCCCGTTGTTAAAAATAGCTTATTGTCGCCGTATCCAATTGCTTTAAGATTCAGTTCAGGAAAACTATTAAACAGATCGTGTGCAGCTTCGTCAACTCCCGGCCACCAGGGATTGTAAAAATCATCAAGAATTATAATCCCTGCTGGAGAAAGGACAGATTGGGCGAGTTTTAAATCACTGAGGGTATGTTCCTTAGTGTGGCATCCATCTACGCTAAAAATCCTGACTTTTTGACCGTTCATTCTTGAGAGGATGTCTTGCGGTTTGACCTTGGTGCTATCGGATTTTAATATTTCAATTTTGTCCAGACAACCAATATGCTTTTTGAGATTATCAATCATAATTTCAAAATCTCCACAACCCGAATTGTCAATGTTTAAATCTTGGTTTTCAAAGACATCAATCGCCAAAGATGTTTCTTTCGTAGACCTCAGCAAAGATAGGCCAATAAAAAATAGTCCATGATGGACACCGATCTCGCACATTCCGCCCTCAATTCCTAATTTATGCTGAAAATCTGACAGTAAAGCGGTGGCTGTCGCGGCCCCATCTAGCAACCAACCTTGAACGGATTTTCTGCCGCCTTCGCAGATGTAAGCTTGAAACAATTCGGGATTGGATAAACTCCCATAGTTAACTCTGGGTAAGTTAAGTTTTACAGGGGAAATTTTATTTGGCAATTCAATCGTTAACATAATTTTGTCATCCTAATCTTGTTACTGAAAAAATACCGGATCAAACAGAGAATTACTGATTCAAATCTTCCCGGATAACCGATGCAATAAACTCCGAGCGAGTGAAGAAAAAATATAGATCTGTCATACCAGTAGCGGGATCATCCATAAAAACTTTAAGTTGATGGATTTCAGGAGAAAATACCTGATGAAACTTATCTTGTATGTCGCTACCATAAAGCCTGAAATGACCATGTTGCCTTTCATCTGGATACCCCCAATCTTTAGTTTTCTGCAAGCGACAAGGATCGGGTACGTGATTGCAAACAACGACATCGTAACTCTTATCACCTCGATCTATCCTTTGGATGTCTATCGAGTTAGAACTGCCATAACTAGAAACTTCTAGAGAAGCAAACCATTCAGGTTGGATAGCTTTGTCTGGGGAAATTTGCAAAGCCGATATCGATTTAAAAGGGATAAATTCATTCAATTTAAGGTAGACTTGGCGCAGGCTTCGATGACGCTCTAGCGAAAAGCAGGTTTGACATTTAGGAGGTTTACCTGTAGAACTCATTCTTCCCCCTGGTCCTGCCACAAAGCTTTGACATCCACAAATGTTACAAATTGACATACTCAGTAACCCTCTAGAAATTTATTGATTCAACTGAACTGGTGAAATTATTAGCAAAATCCTACTCAGACTTAGCGGAAGTAACTAGCATGAAATACCCTTGACATAGGAGTATATACAATTCGCAGTTTGTTCAGACTTGTTGCAATCGTGGCGACGCATTTTTGCCAATCTGTGTTTTCCATGCCAGCTAATCTTTCCCAATCCAATCGCTCGATAAATTGTTGGTTAAAATACAAGCAAAAGGATTGAAATTGGGATACTTCTATCAACAACTGAGTTGCATCAAAATCAGGATTAGTCAGGATTTTTGCTGCTGGCGACAGAGCGATGTCGATATCATTAAGATTGTTGGCGTAGGGAACGAGTTTATGAGCTAAAGCATCATTTTTGGGCCGAATATCCCTGGGAACAACTAAGGCTATATCGTCCCGGCTCATGGCGGCATTTCTGAGAGAAGGGAGCCAGCCTGCTGAAGCGATCGCCTCGCAACTAAGCAAAACCATTGTTGAGTTTTCTGGCAATTGTTGAGTTGCACTGGCTACAACATCTGAAAATAGACAAGAAGCGGAATAGCGAACCTCAATGTCGGCTTTTTCTTGAAAGTGTTCAGTAATTTGATTAGCGCGAAGCCTGTTACTACCAGAGAGGTAAACGACTATTTTTATGCCTTCGAGAGCAGTATTGACTGCGATCGCCTGCAAGCACAACATCAGGGAATCAATATCGCGATCGCCCCCAATGATGATAATTTGTGTCTGAACCTCTAAAGATAGCGAATTTCTATGATTTTTATTCTCAAGAGAGCTCGCGTTACTAGAACATTCTATCTGCCCTATTCTAGACAGTGTTTCCTGCATTTTATGCAAATTATTGTTGTAATTCTCTACTTTTGTGATTTGATTTTCACACAAGCCCATATGATAATTTGCCAGCAAAGCTGGGACAAACTTGGGAACTGCAACAGCCGTGTAACGAACAATCAACTCCCAATCCACTAGCCTTCGCATATCTTCTCGAAAACCTCCTAATTGGTCGTAAATATCTCGCCAATGAACAAACACGTTTAAGTCTATATAATTCCGATTTTCAATCAGTGATTTATTGAAATGTCCGAGGCGAATAGCACTAATCTCTAAAGCACCGTTAAGGGTCGTATTGCCTGGGTAATGCTGCCAAATGCGATCGCCACAATAAGCCACTTTTGCCCACTGAGCATCAACTAGCGCATTCATCATAATGAGTAAAAAATCAGGCTCCCATGTATTGTCGGAGTCTAGATAAGCAAAGATATCACCTCTGGCTCTTTTCATCGCCTCATTCCTTGCCTTAGAAACCCCACCGTTTGACCTGAGTTGGATTAAAATGATTCCGTCAGCTTGATGTTTCTCAATAAATTTTTGAACGACTTCTACAGTATTATCGCTACTACCATCGTCAGCAATGATTAGTTCCCAATTCCCATAGCTCTGAGCTACAACCGACTCCATTGCCGTCTGAATTGTCTTAGCTCGATTGTATGCAGGCATAATAATTGAAACTAAATGATTCTGAGGTCGCTTTGCGAATCCTTTAACCAATTGATGCGTCCAAGCTTCAATTTGCTGCAAATAAATAGAATTTCTGTTTTCTGGATGTACCATAGAAATTTCTCGGTAATGGTACAGCCATTCAAACATTTTCTCCATTGAATCAGCGGACATCAAAGGATATTTATCCGTTGGCATTTTGACAGAGCGAGTACAGATTACTTCCTCGGTACCCAAGATTTTCAAACTTAGGGAATAATTTTTACCATCGCAGTAGGCAACCGGAAGGGGAAGTAGGAATCCTGCACGATCATTCTCATAGCCTGCTTTTCGGAGATCTATACGCTCTACATTGCATTCTGCTTCCAGAATAACTTGTGTGCCATCGAGAATTTGGACTGCAATAGTTTGATGAGGGTTATTCTCATCCAAAGCCCAGCCTTTTAATTTCTTATCTTCAATGCCATCTATCCGACCTTTATATTTAAACGGACGGGGTTCAAATTGGACGGTGTTTGGTGCATTGCTGCCGATCGGGAAATTATCAACAAATACCTCTATAGTATGAAGATGTGAATCAAATAAACTGTTAGGAGTCTTTACTTCAAAACCGTAGTTTCCATCCCCGCATCCCCGTTGTTTTAGTTCCTCTACATATCGATCGGCTAAGGCATTAATATAAGCCTTACCATCAATCCGAATTGTTATCTCTAAATGTTCTAATGGTTGACTCTTGTTCCATACCCAGCCAGTAATTTTCTGCTCGTTGATAATTTCAAGACAGCCATCTAACGGATGATTGATTTCTGTTAGTGTCTTCTGTTTCTTAAATATGCACAGCAAGTCCACAGGGCCAGTAACATCTGCCAAACCATCTTCTAGTGCTTGTTGAGCGAGGGCGGTAAAATACGCAACTTGTTTGGGAGCGCTTTTCCCAATCTTCTCCAGCCAAGGCTGAATGAATTTGTTTTGAATGCTACTTTCAATCAACGAATGGTTCTGCGAAAAGTATTTCAACATGAACAAAACAGAACCGCGTATGTAGTAGTAAAAATAAATCTTAGTTGGCAATACACCGACTTGAGATTTTTTAGAGTGGTAGAGCTGGCTAGAAGGAATAATGGCAATTCGGTGTCCCTTTTCCCTCGCTCTCAAGCACCAATCTGTCTCCTCGAAATAGAGAAAATAGCGTTCGGGAATTAGACCGACTTCATCAAAAATTTTGGTGCGACAAAAGATACTAGCACCCGTTACATAATCCACGTCGTAAATTTGGTCAGGAATTAAATTTTTATGCTGTCCATTGTATAGGTGATAAGTTTGAAATTCTTGATTGCTTAATTTAACTACACCGCCTCCAAACCAAACTATTTCTGGATTCTGAGTCCAGCAGATTACAGAGCCGTAAATACTAATATCTTTGTGCGTTTCTGCTGCGCGAACCAGACTTGCCAGCGTATCGGGCTTAACAATAGTATCTGGATTTAGAATCCAGACAAAATCAAAGCCAAACTGTTTCACATATTGAATCCCTACATTGTTACCGCCTGCATATCCTAGATTCTTTGATGTCCGAATAATTGTGTGCTTGTTGAACAGACTCACTAACTCATTGAGGTCGATATTAGGGGATTGATTATCAACGATACAAATCTGGAATTGTTGGAATTGAGACTGCTCGATAGATACGATTAATTTGACCACATCCTCCGTACAATTGTAGTTAAGTATTAAAATTGCTACTTGACCATTTCGCGGAGTATTAGTCTTTAAAAAATTCCATATTTGGCATTTAACAACTTCTGTTTCAATCGCAATTTCCTCTGATTTAATACCGGAAGTTATTTTAGATAAAAGACTTTTAACTGTGCAATTCCATGTTAAAAACTTAATGCCCTCTAAAGATTGTTTGAATAAGTTCTCTTGTATTTCTGGGTTAATTTGAGCCATTTTAGACATCGCTTTAGCCAGAGATTTAACATTTCCTAATTGGTAGATAAACCCGTTGTATTCGTCCCGAACTATCTCGGCAATCATGCCGACATTAGGGGCTATAACAGGGCGATTAAAAGATAAAGCAGTTAGGACTGAGCCAGAGGTCAAAATTTTGCGGTAGGGAAAAACCACAGCATCCGCAGCATTAAAGAACCATTGCAGCTCGTCATCTGGTAGGGATTCTTCGATGACGGTGATGTTCGGAAATAATTTGGCTTTAGCTGCGATTGCTCCTTTTTTAATTGGGTGGACGGGCTTTCCTGCAATTAACAAATGGGCATTAGGAAAATCTTTTTGAATTTCAACAAATGCTGATAGTAAATCATCAATTCCTTTGTAAGGGCGAATTTGACCGAGAAATAGAAAAACTATGTCTTTAGGCTGGAATCCGAAGCGTTTGCGGGCGGTATCTCGACTGACATGGTTTTGATAGAAGCCTAGATAATGACCGTGATGAATAATCTGGACTTTTTCTCGCGGAATGGGAAAGACTTCTTCGATTTCTGGCAGTGATTTTTCGGAGTGAATATGGATTTTACTAGCCATAGCAGCAATGGCAGTCCGCAAGGCAATTTCCTGCTGTTGATAATGGCAGTCATGTGGCAGTATGTTATGGACAGTCCACATTAAAATTCCGCCTTTTAATAAAAACTCTAATAGCTTTTGGAGAAAATCATTTTTTAATGCCTCGGCTGTTTCTGGAGTGTTCGCAGGTGCGAGAACGAAACTTGTCCAGTGCAAATGAAAAATGAGTTTCCTTGGTTCGCTGGAATTTTCTTGAGATTTTAATTCTTGGATTGCCTCATCAATGTTTCCAGTTTTAATAACACAGTTTTCAGGTTTGTGAGAATAGAGTAATGTTTGGTAGGGATTTGTTTTGCGATAGTCAGGGAATAAAAACACCGTAGTATTTTCAGTAATATCACTTTCCTGTTCTTGCTGCAAACCGATATTTTGAAAAATAATTGATTGCTCGATTTCACCTTGTTTTTCTAAAGCTTGCCCCAAGCCTAAATATAATTCAGGATTATTGGATTGAAGGGCTAAGGCTTGATGGTAAAGCTGAACATCATCAGGATTTTCATGAAGTGCTTGACGATAAAAATCGATCGCTTTATCGGCAAATGGCCCAGATTGCTTTTGCAGCGCCTCCCCCAATTTTTCATACACGCAAGGCAGATCCGACTTTAACTCGATCGCCCTTCGATAAGCCCCGATCGCCTCTTCCCACCTCTCCAACTCCACTAAAGCTTCGCCCAAATTATAGTGAGACCAATGGAAGTCTGGATTTAGCTCGATCGCACGCCCATAAGCCACCGCCGCCTCTTCCCATTTCTCCTGCTTAATCAGCACATCCCCTAAATTATTGTGCGACCAACAAAAATCAGGATTCAACTTAATAGCCAGACGATATGCAGCAACCGCCTCATCTAACATTCCTTGTTCTTGCAAAATATCCCCCAAATTGTGGTGGACTTTCCACAAACTAGGCTGAAGTTCGATAGCTTTCTTATAAACTATTACTGCTTCATCCAACTCACAATTTTTAACAAGAGCATCCCCTAAACTCTGATAAATTTCTGCTGAATGAGAGTCGATCTCTAAGGCTTTACGATAGGAATAAATAGCTTTATCGCACTCCCCCTTTTTAGCCAAAGCTTTCCCTAAGCTGTAGTGAGGTTTAGCAGCGTTGAAATTATCTCCCACACTCCCGTAAGAATGCTTTTCTCGCTTCCTCTCCTGTTCCCCAGATTCCGAGTCAACCTTTTTTAAGCTAACTAATTGAGGATGTAAAAGTTCACGATCTTCCTGCGATAATGCGGAGGAATCTGAATGATTCTTTACTGGAAATGCAATAATCTTGGATTGGTTGCTCATACCCTGTACCTGTTGTAAATTGAGTTCATTGAATCAGTTTCATTTATTTTTCATCTACCTAGCGAGGTATCCGGAAAAATTCTAAACTTTTGCTAGTTCAATGGCGCGATTGTAAGCCTCGATCGCCTCATCAATCTCGCCTTTTTCTTGTAAAGCATCCCCTAACTTTTGGTGAACCTCCCAGATATCCGGTTTCAATTCAATAGTTTTTTCATAACATCCGATCGCCTCATCCAACTGACCCCAACTGTCCAAAGCATCCCCCAAACTTTGATAAGCTTGAGCCAAATTGGGATTTAACTCGATCGCTCTCCGATAACAGGCGATCGCATCTTCGCGCCGATCGAGACTTGCCCAAGCTTTCCCCAAACCGTAATGAGGTGCATCGAAACTCGGGTTCAGATCGATCGCTTTTTGGTAAGCCGCGATCGCCTCTTCGCACTGTCCCATCACGCTCAAAACCTCCCCTAAATTGTGATAAGCATCCGCATAACTCGGCTGCAACTGAATCGCCCGCCGGTAACACGAAATAGCCCGATCCAACTGACCCAGTTCTAACAAAGTATTGCCCAGAGTAAAGTGTTCATCAGGCTTTGCCCAATTGATATCAAGAGTGAGAGCTTCATACCAGCATTCTGCCCCTGCTTGCGGCTGACCAGACTGCAAAAATACCCTCGCTAAATTTCGGTAAGGCGATGCTAAATTTGGTTTAATTTTAATTGCTTTTTGGTAACACTCAATTGACTTTTGCCACTGTTTCTGCTGAGCATAAATACTGCCTAAATTAGCATAAACTTCAGCAAAATCTGGCTCGATTTCCAGGGCTTGAGCGTACCAATACCTCGCCGCCTCTGCTTTGCCCATAGCTTGGGTAGCATTCCCCGCAATCTTGTAGGCAAATGCTGCATTCGGTTGGATTTCAATAGCTCGCTTGCACTCCGCGATCGCCTCTTCAAATTTCCCCTGGGCATAATAAGCTTCGGCTTGTTTAATGTATGTTTCTGCACTGACAGAATTGAAGCTCGTCACAGGTTTGCCGCTGTTACTACTACCGCTATCAAGTACGGATAATGTTAAACTTTCGGCAGATTTTGAATGACCGTTATTCAGATTATTTGCTGGTGCCGCAGAAGCGATCGCATCCCCAACTTCCACAGCGGCAGCAGGTTTGTGAGTGTTTCGATCGCCCTTTGCCCGCGTCGCAGGGGCAACAGTATCACTTGCTAAATGGTCGGCTACCAAACCACTATTGTTAAGTGCCGCGGCTTTCTCCAAACAGACAGCAGCTTCATGTAATTTTCCTTGCTTTTTTAACCCTATCGCCAGATTTTGGTAAGCAGCAGTTAAGTTTGGATTTAACTCGATCGCGCGGCGGTAACACGCGATCGCATAAGTAATTTGACCTTGCTTAAACAAAAGGTTGCCCAATTTAAAATGCTGATCTGGCGATACCTTTTCCGGTTCCAAAGAATAAGCCTCGTACCAGCACTCGTTTGCCTCTTCCTGTTTGCCCTGCTGCCTCCACACCCTAGCCAAATTCCGGTAAGCTGGTGCTAAATTCGGTTGAATAGCAATCGCTCTTTGGTAGCAAGCAATTGCCGGCAATAGCTGTTTTTCCATAGCATACAAAGTGCCAAGATTTACGTAAATATCTGCCTCGTTAGAATTAATTTGGACGGCTTTTTTATAGCACTCGATCGCCTCTTCTATATTCCCTTGCACTTGCAAAATCTTGCCCCACAGTTTGTAAGCAGCCAGGGCATCCGGTTTAATTCCAATAGTTCGCTTGCACTCAGCAATAGCCAGATCGAATTGTTTTTGAGCGCAATAAGATTCTGCCCGCTGAATGCAGTTATCCGCCGTATCCTGCCTCCGAAAATCTGTCGCAAAACCGCTGTCAACAACCGTCACCTGCGGCGAAATATCAGCCGAGTTTGGAACAGTCGGTGCAGAATTTGCCGGATGGGCGATCGTATTTAACAGTTGCGGTACACCAGGAATTGTTGGCTGCTGCTGCAACTGTACGCGAGGTTTTTCAGCGGAGATTGTGGAATCGAGTTGCAAGGAATTAGCTGGAATATTTGCCGGGAAAGTAGATGTTTGGGGATTATGAGCTAACTCAGTTCTTTGGTTCAAACTCATCACAACTGTCTTAGACAAATCCGCCGAAATATCAGCCTGATTCTCTCGGTTTATGCGATAGTTAGCAACTTCTTCCTGCAACTTTCTTTGAGCTTTTAGAGCATTTCCTAACTGTTGGTAAGCCTGGTTAAAATTGGGGTTTAGCTCGATCGCGTGGCAGTAACAGCGTATAGCCTGCGTTACCTGATTCTGCCTCAAAAAATTATCGCCCAATTGGATGTGTTCTTCAGGTGTTGCTTTGGCAGGTTCCAGAGAATACGCTTTAAACCAGCACTCGTCAGCCTCCGGTAGCTGCCCCATTTGTGCCCACACCCGAGCTAAATTTCGGTAAGTTGATGCTAAATTCGGCTGAAGGGCGATCGCCTTTTGGTAAAATGCGATCGCCGATTGCCACTGCTGTTCCTGAGCATAAAGCGTCCCCAAATTAGTATAAGCTTCAGCAAAATCAGGATCGATTTCAATAGCCTTAGCGTAGCAGTTTTTTGCTTCATCTACCTTGCCTTGAGCTTGCCTAGCATTACCCCAAATTTTATAAACCCTCGCATCTGGTTTAACTTGGATAACTCGCTGGCAAGCAGTCGCCGCCTGCTCAAATTTCCTTTGAGCATAAAACGATTCTGCACCTTGAATGTAGACTTCAATATCATCAGGGTTTAAAGCTAAAACACCTGGAATGTTATTGTGAGTAATTACTGTATTTTTCATCGGCACAAATGTTGACTTTTGGTAACAAACTAAAGCCAGATTCCAATTTTTTTCTTGAGCGTACAGAGTTGCAAGGTTAGTATAAACTTCGGGAAAATTTGGCTGAAGTTCCAGAGCTTTTGTGTACCACTGCTTTGCCTTAGCTAAATTTCCTTGTACTTCACTGATCTTGCCCAAAGTTTTGTAAGCTGGTGCAAAATCAGGTGTGTGTTTCAGGGCTTGCTCGCAAGCAGCTACAGCATCACCTAACTTGCCTTGTTCTAAATAAAATTCTGCCCGTTTTTGGAAATAATCTGCTGATTCTTGGTTCATAATAGCGCTAGGTTTTTTAAAGTTGTCGAGCGAAATGAAATTTACTGCATTTTTTGAGGGGATGAGATTAATCTTCCCCATCATTTTTTTGAGACAATTCAAATTTACTAAAATATCTTCAGTCAATGGATTTTGATACATTAACTCTCGGATTGGCTGGCACTCAAAACTCTCTCCTGTTACGTAATAATGTTCTAAATTTAGCTGCTGACCGATCGCCCAATAGTAATGCCTGATATAATTCGGAGATGTCAGCTCAATTACCTTGGTTCCGGGAGAACAGAAGATAATATTTGTTAGACCACTGCCGTGCGGCGCAACAATTACTTTGGCACGAGCAAATAAAGATATTTGCTCCTGAAAAGTCATAGATTCTAGTAGCACTGGCACAAAGCCAAATCCGCTTAAAAAATCTATTACTTTCTCTTCATTGATGACTCGTCGGTAGCTGCATTTGCTGCGGCTGATATAAATGCGTTCTGGGTAAGAATTTTTGCGATCGCTGGCGAAGGTTTTTTGGAGTGTATGAGATTTTTTCCTTGAAAAAACTCGCCTCAAAAACTCAAGCCCCTGGGTTGACAGCCAGCCCAAATATCCGGCAAAAGAGGGAACAATTAACTTTTTGGCTTGAATGTAAGGATGGCGATCGCTCTCGATAATTTTATATTCAGGAATCCCCAATGCTTTCAGGGTTTCTCGCTGAAAAGGCTGCTGGCAGCTATTAACCAAAAACCAATCTATCTCTTCCAGATTTACCCCCCAACGGTGCAGAATTTCAATCCGGGGCAAGATATCCACCATCCAGTGAAAATAGACATTTCCCGAAAGTCCGGCCAATACCGCCACCGTACCGTCTATCTTTTCTAAAGGCGGCAATTCTTCCGGTTGTAACTTCAAAAACCTGTGCTCAGTAGAATGTGGATTTTCGCATCCCGGCAAATCGCCCGGATATTCGCGGGAAAGTTCGGCTAAAAGCCGATCGCCAGAATCGATAATAGCAATAGCATTGCAAATCATCCAAGAATTTTTCTGCGGTACAATCCAAGCCCGCCCGTTTGGGAGCGAAGTCACAAAGGTTTCCGGCGACTCAACACCAGTTTTCCGAGGCCCATCGCAAGAATATACGCCATCACCTAAATGCACAGGCTCAAACTGTCTGAAAATCCGCCTGAGACACCGCTGACAATCTAAACCCTGACATTCCAATTTCGGCTGTTCATTCCTATTAACAACGGAGGGGTATTTTATGCTTTTTAAGTCAGAGTCGGAGTCCGACAGGGGTTGAAACTCCTGGCGGGCTGAGGGAGAATGAATCAACTTCTGCTGTTGTTTCACTACAGCCTGCAACGGCTCGGAAACATCAGAGCGATCGCCCGCAATTACCAGCACAATGTGGTAAACTACAATCGCTGCCGAAAATCGTTGCTGCTGACTCAAACAATGAGCCAGTCGCAAGTAAATATCGGGATTCTTAGGTTGAATTTGTAAAGCTTTTTGGTAATATTGTTCCGCCTGTTTGTATCCGCCGTACTCAGCCAAGACATTTCCCAGATTAAAGTAAGTATCTGCTAAATTCAGGAGCAATGATGAAGGATGAAGCAGATTTTTAGCAAGGCTAGAAATGTCATAACCAGAGCCATTGTTTCCTTGAAGCTGCCTGAGAAATCGGACACAGGCTATTTGAGATTGATCGAGTTCATTGAGTTCTTGTACGGAAGTCAACCGCATCTCTACGTGCCGGCAAAAACCCTCAACAAACTCGCTTTGCAGAGCAATAGCATTTTGGAAACATAGCATTGCCTCAGCTAATTTGCCTTGTGCCATCAGAGAAACAGCCCGATCGCCGTATGCCGAAACCCGATCGGGCTGTTTGCTAATTACCAGCTCAAAACATTCTCCAGCAAAAGTATGCAGCCCCAATTGTTGGAATGCTTTCCCCAAATTGTAACGGGTAACAACTAACTCTGGCTGCAACTCGATCGCCCGGCGGTAAAGGGCGATCGCTTCCTCTGGCTTCCGGATCTCTAATAGAACAATACCTAAATTATTGTACAGAGCCGCATCATCGGGCGCAACAGCTATTCCCGCTTGAAAAACTGCAATTGCTCGATCAAATTTGCCCTCCTGGGCCAGAATGCAGCCCCAATTGCTATAGGCATTTACCGCGTAGGGCAAAAGTGCTTTTTCAGAGCTTTTTTTGCAGCAGGATATCGCTTGCTGGTAACTGTCAATTGCGGCTTCTATTTTTCCTTGCTCTTGAAAAACAGTGCCTGTATTGTAGAGACTTTTAACATTTAAATTGGCATTTTGTTCGATAGCTTCGGTGCTGATCATAGTTAAATTACTAATTTCGATCGGAAACAGTCTTTCTGAGCCGTTTCGCGCGGTGAATTTTTGTTGTCGGGCAGCCGAGCACCCTTCTCGTAATGTTTAAATTATAGGAATGGTAGATATACCGTAGATCTGGTTAAAATTTATATAATTTCAAAGTTGTTTGACCCAATATTCAGGTTAGAACCGACTTGGGCGACGATCGATATTTGACCGTTTTGATTGCGGTAGTACAGCGAACCGTCAACCGGGTTGTAGACGACATTAGCCGCGCCGGCTGCCCCCGGAACGTTGGGATTGAAATTGGGGTCGGTAATAAATTGGTTGCCAGCTAGATTGCCCGGTATCAAAGCATTAAACACAGCTCCATCAAGCTGAATTTTATCTTCTGTAGGATTAAAATCTGTCAGGGTATCCATATTATCGGCTCCGACAAACTCAAAGCGGAATGTATCCGCCCCTGCACCACCTGTGAGGGTGTCATTTCCTCTGTTGCCAGAAAGAATATCGTTGCCGGCACCGCCTTCTACGATGTCATTGCCTTTACCGCCGAACAAAATATCGTTTCCTTCGCCGCCCCTCACGGTGTCATTTCCTAAGTTGCCACTTACAAAGTCATCTCCGGGGCCGCCCTCAGCCACATCATCGCCTTTACCGCCGAACAAAGCATCATTTCCTTCGCCGCCGGAGACAAGATCGTTGCCCTCACCGCCGAAAAGGTTGTCCTTGCCCAGGCCGCCGTTTATGGTGTCGTTGCCAAGGTCGCCAAACAGGAAGTCATCATCAGCACCGCCGTCAACGAAATCATCACCTTTACCTGCAAACACAGTATCGGGGCTGTCGCCACTGCTGATGGTATCGCCTCCTTGATTGCCAAAAAGAACGTCCTCGCCAGGGCCACCTTCAACCAAATCATCGCCTTTACCGGCGAAGACAGTATCATTTCCGTCGCCGCCTCTCAAGGTGTCATTGCCATCTCGAGCAAACATGATGTCATTGCCGCCAAGACCGGCAACTTCATCGTTACCAGAACCTAGAATGATTTCATCCGAACCGGTGCCGCCGTTAATCTTGTTTGGTGTATCCGGCGAGCCTTGGATAATTAGACCGCCAAGAGCGTTCGGTTGAACGCTTAGGGGTTGAGTGGGATTTGTTATTTGGGACATAGCCAGTTATCTCGAATGGGGGGATATCTATCGGGAGTCTTTAGATATCTGGTGAAATTTACTAGCTAAAATCCTAATTTCCGGAATGGTTGTCTATGAAATTAATCAAAAAAAAACAAATAATTTGTTTGATTTTTATTTTTTTGTAAAATACTTATTTAACCGGAACTATTTAACTATCCATACGTCTTTAATTCCCAACTATTTTCGGTGAACCAGAGTTGCACTAGCTTGGTCTGTCGGAACTAGCAAGACTTCGCTAATATTGACGTGGGGCGATCGCGTGGCGCAAAAATATACTACATCGGCTACATCATCCGCCGTCAAAGGTGTAAGTCCTTGATAGACATTCTTCGCCTTGTCTGAATCGCCGTGAAACCGGACATTACTAAATTCTGTTTCCACCAAACCGGGTTCTATTTCCGTTACCCGCACCGCTGTTCCCAAAAGGTCTTGTTTCAACCCATCAGAAATCGCTCTCACCGCTGCTTTAGAAGCGCAATAAACACTACCTTTCGGGTAAGCTTGGCGGCCTGCTATTGAGCCGATATTCACTACGTGGCCGCGGCCTCGGCTCACCATTCCCGGTACGATGTAGCGAGTCATGTAAAGCAAGCCTTTCACATTGGTATCAATCATTTCTTCCCAATCTTGAAAGTTGCCTTCGTGCAGTTTGTCTAAACCGCGGCTCAATCCGGCATTGTTAATCAGAATATCGATGTTTTTCCACGCATCGGGAAGCGCAGTTATCGCCGATTCGACTTCAGGGCGATCGCGCACGTCCAATTCTAGCAAGTAAATCTCGTTCATCGATGCGACGGATTTTGTTTCTACAAGTTCCTTTGCCAGTCGATCGAGCTTTTCAAGACGGCGGGCTGCTAAAATTAGTTTGGCTCCACCTTTGGCGAATATCTTGGCACAGGCTGCTCCGATACCGCTACTCGCACCTGTAATGAAAACAATTTGGTTTTGGAGAGAAATCATTTTTTGTCCGTTGTCAGTTGTCAGTTGGCTGTTGACTGTTGGCTGTTGACTGTTGACTGTTGACTGTTGACTGTTGTCATTGTTTATTTGTTAGTTTTGTTATTTGTTAGTTGTTATTTGCTAGATCCTTTATCGCTATAGTGAGGTATGTTTAATTCCTTTAATGAGATTTTTTTATCTTCAAATATGTATCTCGTGTGACTAATAACCGCTATACCACTTACTAATCACCACTTACTAATCACCAATCACCAATCACCCATTGCCCATGCCCCATGCCCCATGCCCCATGCCCATAACACCTATTTTATTACTTGACAACCCGCAATCGCACACTAACCGTTGCAATTCCGCCTTGTCGCATCAAAACTGCGGAAACCCACCGATTTTCGGGCGTAGCCGGAGCTTTACCTACTTTAAAAATTCCCCCGGAATTTAGCAACTCCAGCTCGACTTCTGAGGGATTAAAAAAGGTTTTTTCGGTAATGGGTTCCTCCAAAACAGTCCCTATTAAAATATCATCCCCGATCGGCTCTCGCACAATGGCATCAAAATGGTACTCTTCCCCCACTTTCACTTGCTCCGGAAAATTTACTTGAATTGTGGGAGGATTTTGACCAGAAGTAAGCTGAGTTTGTTCTGCTAAAATCTCTTGCTTAACTATTTTTTCACCTTCAAAACGCTGCTGGGAACGGATGGTAGCTTTGAGAGTTAATTCTCTGCCATCCTTTTTTTGAGTGCCGGCAATTGTAGTTATGGTTTCTGCGAGAATCGCGCTACCTTCGGTTTTCCAAGATTTGATCTCGGTGCGGTAATTTAAACTCGGATATCGATCCCAGAGTTGGGTGAGGGCTTTTTCCATGCTTTGGCTGTTTAAGCCGTCAGAATGAGTAAAATTCTGGCTGTAAAATGCCATTACTGCTTTGACATCGCGCCGGTTGGCTGCTGCGTCAATTTCTGTTAGCAGTTTGGTGAGTGGGGCTGGGGCATTGGCTGGGGTTTGGACGATCGCCTGGGGAGTCGCTGCGATCGCACTGATCGCTCTTACTGCACTCGGATGCAGCACGCCAGCACTTACGGCTGTTAAACATAACAACATTTGAGCGATCGACTGCCCGCCGTTAAAGCCAAATACGATCGGGCGTTGGCGCAGCCCGCCCCTACGGGGGCTGCGCCAACGAAGAGGATCGGCTTTTTCGTTCCGACGGCTGCAAAAATACTGAGATACACTTGGCACTAAATTCAACAAATTACGCATTAGATGATACTTTGGTTATTTGTCAGGGGTCGCGGCACGGGCAATTGTTCGCCTGCAACGAAAACTGACAACGGAAGGAGGGACACGGCACAATCTAATTTTAGATGGCTGATTGAAAATTGGCTGAAACTGCCGGAATAATAAGCATAATAATCTAAAACCTCTAATCTAAAATCGATCGACCTGTGGAACTTGTAAAAGAGACAAATACCTTGACAAAAAACCCCGTCCGGTTGTTGATTGCAGCTAGCGGCACTGGAGGACATCTATTTCCGGCGATCGCCACCGCCGCCGAGTTGGCCGACTGTCACATCGAATGGCTGGGAGTCCCAGACCGCATGGAAACGCAGTTAGTTTCATCGCTTTATCCCCTCCACACGATCGCCGTCGAAGGCTTTCAGCAGCGATTTGGACTCGGTACAGCGCGCATTTTGGGCGGACTCGTCGGCTCCATCCTCAAGGTGCGAAAGTTGCTCAAAGAAGGAAATTTTCAGGGAGTGTTTACTACCGGCGGTTACATCGCAGCACCGGCAATTTTGGCAGCCCGTTCTTTAGGTTTGCCGGTAATTCTCCACGAATCTAACGCAATTCCTGGGAAGGTGACGCGGTGGTTTAGTCCTTTTTGCACTGCTGTGGCGATCGGATTTGCAGCAGCAGCCAAGCATTTACCCCGCGCGAAAACCGTGGTTGCTGGTACGCCGGTGCGATCGCAATTCCTCGCCCCTCAACCTCTAAAGTTACCAATTCCTGACAGCGTACCTGTAATTTTAGTCATGGGCGGCTCTCAAGGTGCTGTCGCAGTCAATCAGTTAGTGCGCGAGTGTGCACCGGCTTGGTTTGAGGCCGGTGCTTGGGTAGTTCACCTCACCGGAAATAATGACCCGGATGCTGATAGTTTGAAGCACGAGCAATATTTGTCAATGCCATTTTACGACAATGTGGCGAGTTTGTTGCAGCGGGCAAATTTAGCAATTAGTCGATCGGGCGCTAGTGCTCTGACAGAATTAGCTGTTACTGGAGTACCTTCTATTTTAATTCCTTTTCCTTACGCCGCTGACGACCACCAAAGATTTAATGCCGAAGTATTTGCCGCATCAGGAGCAGCCGCAGTATTCCGTCAAAGCGAACTCACAACAGAAGTATTGCAAAGCAAAGTGCTGTATCTGTTAAAAGATTCCGAATATTTGGCCAAAATGTCTCAAGCTGCTGCTCACTTAGCGGTGACAGACAGTACGGAACGTTTGGCAAATTTGGTCAGAGAATTGTTGAGTCGGTAGCGCAAATTTGACATCGCTACTAATTTAACGAGATATTTTTTAATGAGGATAAAGCGTAAAATCTCTATCCAGCCAAATAATATAAAGCACAGCCCCATCTCGATAACCAACCATCGGAGCCATCCCGCAAAACCGAAAAGCAATAAAATTTACATCATCCTTAAGATGGCTAGGAATAGCCACTCTCATGGAACTTTTAGCAATCTTCTAATAGCCAGAGCCGTGACGGCCAGAAGGATTAATCTGGCTCCAAGTAAGCTGACTTAACTTGTAGAGAGTATCTGCAAAAGCTGCCTTTTCATCTTTTGTACACTGAGAAAGAGAGTAATCTTTATTCATGTATCGCAAAGAAAATAGAGGTGACTGCTGCTCTGGCGGTAAATCAACAATTTCTCTAGGTGAAATCCTTTTCCCTTTTTCTTGGCGCTGATTTGCCTTAAACTGCTTCTTCACAATTGAGTTGAGTCTGGAAGTATTCCTGAAGCGATTGATGAGTAATTGTACCGCTATTTTGAGCGGCAAGTTTCCAGGGATATTCTTCTTGCGTCATGTTGCGTAACTTCCATGCAGCAAACTGCCCAAACACGGAGTAAACTTCATCAAGCAGGCTCTTAGTTTCTTCGTCATAAATCGAAAAGTCTATATCTTCAGGACATGGAATTGCACCAGCACCATACTTTTTATAGTGACGGTATAAATCAGGAACAACCGGCCCGTGAGTCCATGCTTCTATCGCTTCAGGAAATAGCGGTTCGTCGTACAAAGCTAAATGAAAGCCTTGAGCATAGTAAAGCAATTTCTGAAGTTTGAGATTAGATATCAGATCGCCAGCATCTTCACTTACCTGAGCCAAAAAGTATTTGGCTGCATCATCACAACTCAGCATAACTTACTTAGTTATCATTAAACGGCTTATTTCCATGATACTAGATGCGATCGCCCTAGGCGACATTCAGCTTCACAAAATCAACCACCGACGCTAAGCCATCCTTCGTCTTCAAGTTAGTAAAAACCAAAGGTTTCTCCCCGCGCATCTTTTTAGCATCCCGTTCCATCACTGCCAAATCTGCACCCACAAAAGGCGCGAGGTCTATCTTATTAATCACTAATAAATCCGATTTAGTAATTCCCGGCCCGCCCTTGCGCGGAATTTTATCCCCCGCAGCGACATCGATTACATAAATTGTCAAATCTACTAACTCTGGGCTAAAAGTTGCCGCCAAATTGTCGCCGCCGCTTTCGACAAAGACTAAATCTAAATCAGTGAATTTGTGTTCTAACTCTTCTATAGCTACCAAGTTGATCGAAGCATCTTCGCGGATGGCTGTATGGGGACAGCCGCCGGTTTCTACGCCCAAAATGCGATCGCTCTCCAAAGCTTGACTCCGAACCAAAAACTGTGCATCTTCCTGAGTATAGATATCATTAGTAACCACAGCAATCTGATACTCTTGACGCAGCGCCTTACACAAAGCATCAAGCAAAGCAGTTTTTCCCGAACCAACCGGGCCAGCAATTCCTACACGAAAAGCACTCATAATTATTTTGGGCATGGGGCATGGGGCATGGGGCCTTAAAAGCATATCCTGGAAGGTTATTAGTAACAACTGACTGCTTCCTTACATCCGTTAAATCCGTTACCAAAAAAATTGGTTTAAAGCCGGAACCCATAAGCGGGAGAAATTAAAAGAAGACTATTCATTACTCCAATCCTCTTCCTTCCAGGTAAAGGTTGCTATCCCAGGTCAACTGTCAACTGTCAACTGTCAACTGAAATAATCCGTTGCCGAACTTCCTTCAGATTTTCAACTCCGAAACAACCGAGTGTACTGAGTTTCATGGGCCATGCTAGCCAGTCCCAATCCCCAACTGCAACTAGCAAGATCATCATCTTCTAATTGTAAAACTTCTCGCGCCGTAGAGTTAATTTGAAACTGTAAATCTAACAACAACTGCTGGCCCGCAGTTTGACCGAGGGGAATCAGTTTCACGCCCGCACCCGCCAAATTTGCAGCCCAACTGTACAAATATCCTACCACGGCCGCTTCCTCTTCAATCTGCCAACAAGCCGCCGCTATCCCAAAGCCGATCGCAAAATTGCACTGATTGCCGCCAACTTCCACCAAATCTTTTACAATAGTTGTTAAACCCGAAACAACGGGCGATTCCCTGCGGGATAGCTTCGCTTCACGCAAATCCAGCAACAACCGCGTCAAAGTCCGTCCCATCTGCCAACTTTGCAAGCGCAACTCTTCACTTTCCTTAGCAGCAGTCGCCCAAGCATTCCAGTAACTCAAAGCCCTCAAATCCCCAATTTTTGCCGCCCTCAAAGCCCGTATCGCCACAGCAGCCTCTACTCGCACCGCCCCGAATTCCAACGAATTTTCTAACCAATTCCTCAAACTAATCTCGCTGTCGATCGCACCGGCTTCTACCAGACTTTCGATTCCCTCAGAATAACTATAAGCTCCCACAGGTGCAAAAGCTAGCTGCAACAAACATAAAAGTTGATTGTTCACTGTTGACTGTTGACTGTTGACTGTTGACTGTTGACTGTTAAGAGGGCGGGCACGGGGGCACCGCCCCTACTGAATGTTGAATGTTGACTGTTGACTGTTGACTGTTGACTGTTGTTATTTGTTATTTGTTATTTGTTATTTGTTATTTGTTGTTTGTTATTTGTTGTTTGTTATTTGTTGTTTGCAATTCCCCATTCCCCATTCCCCATTCCCCATTCCCCATTCCCCATTCCCCATTCCCCATTCCCCATTCCCAATACCTAATGGCTGTGGCCGTAAGCGCCCGTTTCCGGCTGAAACGGTACAATTTCTTCTATAACTTCCAAACCCATTTTTTCGAGCATTCCCTGCAAAACAGAGTCGGGAGAAAGCCTTAAATAATTATCGGTAACTTCTAAAGCTACGTGACGGTTTCCTAAATGATAAGCCGCCCGCAGCAGTAGCAGCTTAGTCGAGGCTCGCGCTGTGATTACCGGTTCGGGTTTTGCACTTACCTGTACCAAACAGCTACCGTCTTCCGACTGCAATAAATCTCGATCGCGCAATACCGTACCTCTAGGCAAACGCAAGTTTAGCACTTCTCCGCTATCTGTCGCGAATTGGTGGCGGCTGCGAGTGCGATCGTCCGCTGTCATCGGTAAACTAAAGTTGACAACAGCATCGGGATTTCCAGGCAAATGTTTTGTGAAAGTTAGCATTTGTCTATTCTATTCCTCAAAGGAATTGACTTCACATCTAGTTTTTGAGGAAGATATTTTTTATTTCTAATTGCGATTGACAGCGAGTTGCCAAATTGTCATCTCTCTGAACCGCTCCCGTTCTTGTTTGGATACCATATTTAGGTTATTTTGTCAAGCACTTCTTTACAGACGATCGCCATTTTCTCAAAAATGATTGCATGCCGTCCAGTAACTCAAACAATAGAACGGGAGAGGAAGAAAGACTCAAACGCATCGATTTTATTGATTGCCTGCTTGTTGCAGTCGCAGCAGCTCAGCTTGAATTTGCTGTTTGACTTTCGGATTCGCTTGCTGGAGCAAAGTGAGCTGGTTGAAGCGACTAACTGTCAAACCATTGGTTTCGATAACTTTTTTAGCTTGTTGGCAGTAATTCACCGCGATGCCGCGGACACCTCCCGACAGCCTATTAATTTCCTGAGTTTCGTTGCACACTACTCTGGGGACAGAGCCTCCAGCCATTCCTTTAATTTCGTTATAAGCTTCCACCCGTCTTGGTTCTATTGCCAACACAGCGCGAGCGTAGCTAGTAATTTCCTCGTTGCTAATTTCTTGAGCTTGGACTGCTGCTCCGAAAACGAGGCTTGGGGATTGTCCGTACAAACCGGGCGCCCATCCGCTAGCCAAAGCTGCTGCAGAAATGATCCCTGTGAATAGGGATTGTCGCAGTATCCGGTTTAGGCGAAATTTAGAGGTGTTGGTTAAGGTGTTCATGGTGGTCGGTGATTGCTTGCGTGTAGATAAAAATGACACAGCGCTGGGAGGCTCAATCTTTTTGAATAATGTGGTGGGTAAAAAGTTCCTGCCGTTGGTGACTATTTTGAATTCCAGCAGGATGGTTGGCGAGTTGCTATGACGATCGACTTTTTAGCAAATTCAATAATCATTCATTATAACATCTGTCGGAAGTTGACAAAATTCAAACTTTAGATATTAATTTTAATTACAGAGTGTTCCCGAATTGCCTCTCCCAATAATTCTCAAAGCGCAAATATTAAATAATTCTAAAAGTTATTGACAAATTACTCGCATTATTGAGTCTAATCAAGATAGGCGGGAGCGATGCTATCCCGAATGCGTTTGCCTTTGGTGAAGGATCGGGAATCGCCTGCAAGGCGTCAAATTTAGCCGTAATCGCACTCATCAATTCCCGCGAGGATTTATTTAATGTTAAGCGGTGGCGCATTTGTCGATCGAGAAAATCCCCCAGGTTTGGCTGCTGACGGAGCCAGAGCCGGAACAAAAATCAGGTTTTACTACCGGAAGATAGAGGCAGCAACGGGGAACTAGACATTAAAATCTTGTTATCAAAATGCGCCCTATCTGTTTTCGGCAGTCAACGCGCAGGCCTTCGATTCCAGTTCTCGCTTCCTCCTGTTTGGGGCTGCCAAAACTTGTCTGGGAGTTACCCAGAAACCTGGTTTTTCTACGAAATAAAATCGTTACAGCCACCAGCAAGAGCAGACAAACCCGGAAAGCTGGAATTTTTGGGCCTCAGTTTTCTTGTCATCTCGATCGCGAATAGCGATTTTTTGCAAGCATTATCCCAGCAACTTAACAATTATTAATTACCCATTGCCCATGAAAAGTCAAAAAGAAATTTGGCGAGTTATTCTCGCAGTAGCTATCAGTATTGTAGGCGTGCTGCACTTTGCAGTGCCCGCACCTTTTATCAGAATCATGCCGCCCCAGCTTCCTTACCCGGAAGCATTGGTTTATATCAGCGGTTTTTTCGAGATTTTGGGCGGGATTGGGCTGTTAGTTCCGCCCGTCAGCAGGGCGGCGGCGTGGGGGTTAATTGCCCTGTTTATTGCCGTGTTTCCAGCTAATATCAATCAAGCCGTCAACAGCATTCCGATAGAAGGGATTCCCCACAACCCATTAGTGTATTGGTTCAGGCTGCCTTTTCAAGCCGTTTTGATTGCTTGGGCCTGGGTTTATACCAAACCAGACGAAGGTAAACCACGGGCTTCTCTAATCCCAGATACGACAAAAAACGCCCCATGAAGCAATTCGACTACTCTTTGGATTTTAAGAACACCGACTTTCGACAGCACCCGGAACTTTATTGCGTAGGGAAAGGAGAACAAGGAGTGCTGTTGGTGGAACCTTACAAAGGAGAAATTCTGCCTTTCTGGAGATTTAAGACTCCTGAAATTGCCAGGGAGTCCAGCAGCAAAATTTACTCGTTATTTTTAGAGTATCTCGATCGCGAAGATTTTGTGGGAGCGGACATGGCGCGCAAGTTCTTGCAAATGGGGTATACTCGATCGCGCCGCTACGCCAACCACAAAAGCGGTAGAAAATACCAGCACAACCCTCAGAAAATGGAGTCTGTTGCAGAGCAAACCGCAGCTCGCAAAGATATTTTACCGCTAGAAGCAGATCCGGTGAAAGCAGAATCCGCCGCCATTTTTCAAGAAAAATGGATGCTGGCCAAAATCAACGAGAAATATCTCGAGCTTTTAGCCAGACATCGGCAGATGTACGAATCTTATTTAGTCAACGCTGAGGATTGACATACATTTACAAAAACTTAGAACTTACACTTTAGCCCCGTCGGCAGCATTGCAGTTGTGCTTGCCTATCTGGGCCGCATCTATTCGCTTAGCCCTAATATTTACTCGTCATCTTCTTCTGTTTGCCACTGTCGCCAAATTTCAAAGGCATTAAAGCCCCTGTATTGCAGGTAATTCAAGACTTTACCCTTGGTTTTCGGATCTGCTTTACCCCAAGTATCGATCTTGTATTTTCGCATGACTTTGGCTTTTAATTCAGCCAGTTTTTCTGCTTCGGAGTCCTGATTTTCGGGAATTTCTTCTTCCCAGACTTGCTCGAACAAATCGTTGGTAATTCCTTTTTGCAGGCACTTGCGCTTGATGGCAGACTTCCCGTATTTGCCTGCTGAAGAGGCGATCGAGTTTGCCACCAAGCGAGTGTCGGACTGATAGCCGCGGTCTTGAATTTGCGCGATCGCCTCCAATATTTCCTCATTGCCAAAACCTTTCTCTTGCCCCTTTTTGCGAAGTTCAGAGGCACTGTAGTCTTTGCGGGACAAGAGAAAATAGAAATAGTCAAGACAGCTCATCAGTTAAATCGAAGGGTGGCGCGCAAATACTCGTGTAGCGAATGCCAAATCCAGCCGCCTTGCTATCGGCTGACTGCATCGCGTGAAGCGAAGCTATCCCGCAGGGAATCGCCTCTATTCTTCTGTATCCTCCTCTTCATCATCCACTTCCACATCCGGTCTGTCCACATCGATCTGAATCAAGCGAATGTGCTTGTATCCTAGCTTAATTTCAAACTCGTCTCCCGGCTTTAATCCCATTTCTTGGGTATAATTTGCCCCGATCACGATCGAACCATTCTTGTGAACGCTAGCTCGATAACTCGCTTCTCGTCCGCGTCCGTCTGCTTTCGACTTCTCAAGCTCAATGCCCTTAGCAGCCAACACTGCATCGTAAAACTCAGCCAGATTAATCCGGGTTTCTCCACTTTTGCTGACCGTGAAGTAGCCGCAAAGCTTTGCAAGTTCTCTGCGCGGCAAATCACTGCCTTTGATTTTTTGAAGCAGACCTTTTCCTGTTAAGGGTGCTGTAGCTGTTTCTGCCATTGACCGTACCTCGCTTATTGGACTTTACTTATATCAATTACAACACATTAGATTAACTTTGTTTCACTGTCAATACTAATAATTCTGAATATTAAGATTCTGGATAAATTTCTGCGGCCTCAAGACCGGGGGTGCAAGTAAGGATGCTCGAAGGGCGATCAATTTGCTGCTTGCGGCCCAAATGCTTGCGTAAGCCTCTCTTGCGATCGCGCGGGGAATTATTGTGGCAAATTAAATGCTTTACTTTTTTACAGTAAAGTCTGTTCCCTGCATTCACCAATCCCCGATCAAGTCTGTGGTCAAGGTAAAAACAAGACAGCCATGAATCGAAATACCTAGAGTGCGGCCGCTGCAAATCTGCCAAAAGCATTTACTGGCCGGGGTTAACTTTTTACTCAACAAGGGGAGGCAGCACTTGTTCTCTATGCCCCTGCCAGCTACTTGCAAAACCAGTTTACAAAAATAATCCAACTGTAGGGCCGTGCTCCAAACCCTTATGGAATAAGTCATTCCCAATTCTTCAATCTCAAATCTCAAATCTCAAATCTCAAACGGTATAAACCCTATTTTTCGGGCGGGAAATCCCCTCAAAACCCTAAATACCAACGAGCAATCTTCTATTAAGGTGTTGGGCATATAACTTCCACAGAACGCAGTCTGGGGAAGGCAATCCGGTAAAAATTGAAGGAAATTTCACCTCTTCGTTGAACGGGTTTAAGCTAAAACCCGACTTAATGGGCGCGGCGGCAGAAACATCGGGCAGCCACTAAGAGGGGAATAGTTTTGATCGGGCGAGATTGCTTCGCGACTCTTAACACTTCGCCAGGAATCAGTAGATGTCTAGGCGTAACTCGGGAAAATCTTCCTCCTCCGGCTCCAAGCCAGAGAATTTGAGGTTATTTCCACAGGGGAATTGAAAAAGACCGAGTTAAATGCACAACCGCTTAAATGTTTGATGCACTACAAATTAGCAGCGGTTCCCGACATGGAGTTTCGATGGAAATGTATTGGTTTCCACTCGTGGCCTGTAAACTGCCATACTCTCAAAATTTATGCACCAACTGGAGGGGCACGTCAAACTCACAGCCGCTTCCATAATTAATTTTTGTGAGATATACCAACCGCACTGACGGTGAGGACGTTCTTAATTGTTGCAACTCTGGCTTTTATTGTCTTGTGCCGAATGACGAATGCTCCTGCTGCCGAATCAGCCCGCCCAAAAACGCATCCAAGCCACCGACTCCTGTCGTGGAGAGATCAAAATTTTAGAGTTTTGTTCCAGTTTCCAGATTTATCTGTGGAGTAAATCTCAAATCTCAAATCGTTCGACTCGGGGCTCAAGCCGAAGTCTAAAATCCAATACGGTTTACTTAAGAGGCGGGTTTTGCCTTGATACAGTCAATTATTTCATAAATTCGCTCGCCCAAGCCGCCCCTACCGCAATATGGTTGACTTAAGAAATTCGTCAAAAAGCCTTAAGTAAACCGTATTGGTCTAAAATCTACAATCGACTGACGAATTCTATATGAAGCTGCTTATTTTCGGTAAAAACCGGCTTGATGAACGTAAGTCCGAGATTCGATCGAGCAGCATACTGTTGATCACTTTGCCAGCGGCACCCGATCGCGAATGGCCACCAAAAACCACACCCAGTTTGGAGCCAGGCCAAGAGGGTCTAAATTCAGCATCGCAGTGGGCGATCGCTTTTAGTGACGTTGTTGCAGGTAATTTTGCGACAGGGGAGTCCGTACCGCCGGCAGTAACTCTTCAGGTTTCGTACCTCGCTGGTGCGAGTACCGCCACCCAAAAAAGCCAGCACTCAAAGCAACGGGCAATAAGCAAAGCATCAGGGCCACAGATTTTTTCAAGCCCGGTTTTTTTAACGGTTTTTGAGTCGGTGCAGCCGCGCGAGTTGCTTGGAGCGCCGAACACTCAGAATTAGGAATAGAGGACTGCGAAGCCGTCGGTGAGTTCGGTGAATTAGTAGCATCGGCTCGATCGTTCTGGTGAACCCAATCCCTACGATCTTTTAATTGCTCGGGAAAGTATTCCCAGACTTCGCCGTCAGAACTGTCTGACTCATGCGATCGATTGGCTGGCATTGGCGGGTATTGGGCGATCGCCGAAACCGAAGACGGGGCCTTCCATTCTGTACCCACGAGCGCCGGTTGCGTTCCCGACGCGATTATGTGCACCATAGAACCGGATGTCGCGCTGTGGGCTGGGCCCCCGGTCAAATAGCCGTCAAAGTCCGGGTGCTGGTAGAGAATCGGTAAAGCCCAGTATAGCTGGTGAGAACCGTAGGCAGAAATTAACCCAGCTCTGGCCCGGCTCAGGCTGAGATCGACTGGATAGCCTTGATTGAGGTTGCGGTAAAACAACCGCGTCAGAGTTAGCGCTACATCGTCGGGGATGCTTTCTGCCATTGCTAGCACTGCCGGAATGCCCCGCTTCACTAGAGCTTCGGTTAAGTTTCGTTCCGGGCTGTCGTCCGCGAGGTCTGAGGGGTCGCCGTAGGCGCCGCGGCAGGAGTTGAACACGGCCATCTGAATGCCGTTGTTAACAAGCAATCCAGCTAAGTCGTCGCCACTGAGGGTTTCGGTTAAGCCGGTGCGGCTGCTGACTAGGTAGAGTTCGCCACCTCTGGAACCTAAGTTGCTGTGGCCTGCGTAGTGCAGGACTTGGTAGTGCCCTTGTTCTAGGGCTTGGGTAAGTTGTTCTCGATCGGGCTGTTCGAGAATAGTCAGTTGAATTTCCGGGGAATGGGGGCTGTTTTTGAGAGGATTAGCGGTGCGGTTTTGGAGTTCTTGTTGCAGGTGGAGCACTTCTCGCTTGAGCTGCAAGCTGTCTCGATCGCTCGGAGAGGCGATCGCCATTAAAATTTTTAGTGGCCCGCTGCTAGGCAGTATCCGGGTTTGTTTGAACAAACTTGTACCTGGTTGGTAGCGGGAAAACACGACATCGGTGCCGGTTGCCAAAGGGCGATCGCCGGCGTGCAGAACTTCCCACGGCAGCCGCGGCAAGCGCCGGCCTTTGAGTCCGAGTCGCAGTTGCAGCACTTCTCGGCGGTGCTGGGCGATGCCTTGAGCGCAAGTCCAGCTATCGCGCAAGTTTCCTTGAAACAACCCGCTGTATAATTGTTGCCCCAGGGCTACTAAATTCGGCGCTGAGTTGTTTCCCGAACGGGAGAGGCCGCGACCAGCAAAATTGTTTCCCTGTACTGCTTTTCCCTGGAGCAAGCCCACCAGCGGGTCGTTCATCAGTTGAGCAGACAGTGCAAGCCATTCGTCGATCGGCCAGCGGACTTGTTCTTCGGCTAAGGGTACACCGGGTGCAACCCTTTCTGTCCTCACTAGATATTCGTCGTCCCCAACAGGGGTGACTGAGAGTTGAAATTCCTGGCTCACCGGTTTAGCGCCCTCCCGCCTTAATTCTGAATTTGCCTGCGTTTTTGCGGCTAGCAATAGCGATCGGCAAAATAATTTTTACTCTTCCAATCAAAGTTTCTGAATGCGCTTCCCCCGATCGGGCGATCGCTAGGGTCATATATATTTGTTCAAACACTTTGAGGATATAAAAGTTGTACTTTAATAACAGTTTATTAGTTTTGATTGCCCTGTGGCTCGGTGAAAGCCGAATTTTCTCCAATCTTGCTATCTTTAACATTTTGCACCTCTACCGCAGACCCCTTTAGATTCGTCGTGAACTTGAGTTTCTCATTGCTGAGTAAAGTTAAATTGGAGGCACTTTACCAGGCGGATCTCTAGTTCTTATTAAAATTACTTCTGCTCTCGCCAACCGGTTTCAGGGCAATATCGCAGGGAAAGTTGAGTATTTTATTTTTTTTGGCGAGCGGTCGATCGGTCTTCACCGCTTATCCTCTACCACCAACCCCCCATCTGAAATCTTGATTTTGTGTCAATTAATTAATTGGTCAGCCCTGGGTTCTCATCCGTAAGCCCTCCGCCCTCATCCTTAAGACCTCAGTGGCGATCGGTAATCCATAGTTGACCATCGATAATTGCTAATAACTGATTGCTAATTTACCGCTTTTATGATATAGAAAACTTTTAATTTAACTCTCTTAATCTAGTTAAAGTTAAGCAGCAAAAATAAACCTAAGTAGCCAAGAACTCTCAACAATACAACGGCAATCAAATTATTCCGGTACTCTCAAGCAACCATCATTTTTGGCATCTAGAGGATTACGCCTCATCAGGCCGGTTTCTCCGAGAATTATTGGATTTGGTAGCGAAGCTTCTACAAAACAATAGAGTTTCGCAGCCTCGCCGTGGGTTATTCCCGCTCAAAATGCCGATCGAGCTTGCAACTATCACCAAAAACGAATTCTGCGTCTATACTATTTTATTGTAAATATTGCAATCCGTCTTAAGATAGATATATTTTGGCCGAACTCTGAGTATTGAGCCGAAAAAAAAACTTTTTCTCAGTTGGCGAGGTTTCCTCGAATCGAGAAAAAATTGTGCAACTAAAAATTAGAACAAATATTTGCCCGAGTGAATTATCTAAATTTCTAATTACTCATCGGGAACTAAAATTAGAAGCGTGCAGTCGTTTAGTCAAGAGATTCAAATCCTAAGTCAGGGAAGGATTTGTCAAAGCTGGGAGTGTTACAGAACTTCAATACACCCAGCGGAGATCGGAAAAAAAGCAAGGGTAAAATTTGGGGGATACAGGTTTTGGGTAGTTATTTAGGAGTTGTCAGTTGCGAGTTTAAATTCAGCTAATTCACTGTAGAAATTACGTAGAAAATCTACAATCAGAGGCCCTTCGGCGCAGCTTACTGTAGAAATTACCGAGAACATCCTAAATGCTCGGCGCTTCGGCGCAGCACTTACAGTGTAGGTTGCGGATCAATTAATTTTGGTACGCAATTGCAGAATATAAAGCTCGCAACAGAGCGAAAAAAAAACCTTGCAGTTTAAGTGGCATCTATAATAGCAAAGATAAGGAGACCAGCTCCTCTAGCAGGCGAAAACATGAAGTTAAAAAAAATTCTTCTGCAGCCTCCTGTTTGCTGATAAATTGATTCTAAGAAGCTTACCATTTTTTGGGAAATATCAACGATGGAACCAGAAACAATGTTGTTAGAAGAAGGACAGGGAACACTTTTTCGAGTTCAAGATGAAACACAAAATCCTGTCGGGGGTTTAGGCAACAACAGGCCTGCACTTTCCGATGAGGAGTTAGCCAAGTTAATTGAGCAAGCACTCGCCGAAAACCCCGACGGCGTTAAGGACCAATTTCCCGAGCAGTCTAACGGTGCATCCGAAACAGGTGCTGCTGATAACAGCCAAATTGCGGAATTTAACGGCGTAGTAGAAGAAGGTGCAGGCGACAACAAAGATGACGATAACTTAGACGATGATGGCAACGGCATCGATCGCCGCCGAACTCTCTTCGGTACTGATGACGATGACGTAATTGTCGCCACGGGCGCTAACGAGGAGATATACGGCAAAAAAGGCAAGGACAAAATCAAAGGAAACCGTGGCAAAAAAAATAAAATCTACGGTGGTAAAGGTGACGACGATTGCGAAGGCGGCGATGACGACGATGAAATAAGAGGCGATCGCGATAAAGACAACGTTAAGGGCGGCAAAGGCAACGACAAGCTTAACGGCGGTAAAGACAACGATACCGTGATGGGCGGTACCGGCAACGACACCTGCGAAGGCGATGACGGCGATGACTGGGCCCACGGCAACGAAGGAGATGATGACGTTGACGGCGGCGCCGGCAACGATAGCATCTACGGTGGCAAAGACAACGACGATTGCGAGGGCGGGGAAGGCAACGATGCCGTCAGAGGCGACACAGGCAACGACAACGTTAGCGGTGGCGACGGCAACGATACCGTAAATGGCGGCAAAGATAACGATACCGTGAGCGGCGGTGCCGACAGCGACAACTGTGCAGGCGACGACGGCAACGATACCGTAAATGGCGGCATCGGTAACGATACCGTGATGGGCGGCGACGGCAGCGACAACTGTGCAGGTGACGAGGGCGACGACAGCGTGATGGGCGGTGCCGGTAACGATACCGTGATGGGCGGCGACGGCAGCGACAACTGTGCAGGTGACGAGGGCGACGACAGCGTGATGGGCGGTGCCGGTAACGATACCGTGATGGGCGGCGACGGCAGCGACAACTGTGCAGGCGACGAGGGCGACGACAGCGTGATGGGCGGTGCCGGCGACGACAGCGTGATGGGCGGTGCCGGCAACGATACCCTCGTTACTGGCGACGGCAATGACATGGCCAACGGCGGCGACGGCAACGACAGCGTTAGCGGCGGCGGCGACGGCAACGATACGCTGATGGGCGGCGACGGCAACGATACGCTGATGGGCGGTACTGGCAACCATACCTGTGTAGGCGGTGCTGGAGATGACGTTTATGGCATGAGTAACAGTAGCTCTGGGGCAAGTGCAGTCATCACTGACTACGAAGACGGCAAAGACAAGTTTCTGTTGTTTGCCGAATTGAACTTTAGCAGCTTGACGTTTATACAAGTCGGTGGCAATACCGAAATTCGGGTCAATAACTTCGCGCTGGCGCTCTTGTTGAATGTCAACGCAACGCTGATCGATGCTGGGGACTTTTTGGGAGTTGATCCTCAAACTCCAACTCTAAGTCCAACTCAAACTCAAACTCAAACTCCAACTCCGAACCCGATTTTCAACCCTCCGAAAGTGGAAGCTAATAAGAGCTTGACTGCTGGTTCCAGCGGCGGCGAGCAAACTATTACTTCTGATTTGTTGCGGTTTGTCGATGACGAGCAAGGTCCTAGCGGCACAGTCTTCAAGCTAACCGAGCTGCCCGATGCTACTACAACCGGCCAACTATTCTTTAAGGGAGTCGCTGTAACACAAGTCGGTTTTACCTTCTCTCAAGCAGACATTAACGCAGGCTCGTTAAGTTTCAAGGCGACAGTAGGTTTTATCGGTGCGCTTAGTTTTGGTTTTGAAGTTAGCAACGGCAAAAGATCTCTCACGGGCCAGCGTTTTAGCTTGAACATCGAGCAAGATTCCTTTAAGTTTGGTGGCACTACAGCACCTCAAGTTATTGTCGGTTCTGCGACGCTGGATAACGACATCGAAGGCAGCGATGGTGACGATGACATTACAGCCGGCACAGGCAAAGACAAAATCATCGGCGGCAAAGGCAAGGACAAAATTAAAGGCGGCGATGGCGATAACGATATCGACGGCGGCGATGACGACGATGATATCGAAGTCGGTAAAGGCAAAAACAAAATCATCGGCGGTTTGGGCAAGGACAAAATTAAAGCCGGCGATGGCGATAACGATATCGACGGCGGCGATGACGATGATGATATCGAAGTCGGTAAAGGCAAAAACAAAATCATCGGCGGTTTGGGCAAGGACAAAATTAAAGCCGGCGATGGCGATAACGATATCGACGGCGGCGATGACGATGACGATATCGAAGTCGGTAAAGGCAAAAACAAAATCAAAGCAGGCAAAGGCAAGGACAAAGTTAAAGCCGGCGATGACGATGACGATATCGACGGCGGCGATGACGATGACGATATCGACGGTGGTAAAGGCAAAAACACACTAAAAGGAGGCTTTGGCAACGACAAAATTCAAGGCGGCGATGATGATGACGAGATCGACGGCGGCCTAGGAACCAATACTCTAATTGGGGGTGCTGGAAAGGATCGCTTTATTTACCGGACTTCCCGCCAAGACATTCAAACAGTTGTAGAAGCTGACTTCATTACTGACTTTAGTGTCACTGACGATGTTTTAGAGCTTTCTACGGCAGCTTTTGCTAATCTCAGCGTTTCTAGTTTGACCCGACTGGAGATTACTGCTACTTCTGCTGTTGGTTCTATCGGCAGCTCTAATTTGCTCGACTTCAGTGCTGATATCACTGTTAACAGCATCGCGACTTTGCAAGCGCGGTTTGTAGCTTTGGGCGGCAACTCAGACGCGCCTACTTTCTGTCAGTTTACAGATGCCACTACCGGCCGTGCTGTACTGGTATTTGCTGTTGGGGCGCGCTTTGAAGTTCTGACCAGTTTCTCAGTAGACATTCGCCTGCAAATCAGTAACTTTGTCTTCACCGGCACGCCACTAAATATTCCTGTCGGTACTGCTGGCCCTGACAATTTCGATTTCGGCACTTATCCGGCTGCCGTTAATTTCGATGGTTTAGCAGGCGATGACAACATTGTCGGCAGCAACTTTAACGATAGCCTCAAGGGCGGCGACGGCAACGATACCATCACCGGCGGCCTTGGTTTGGATGTCATAAGCGGTGGCAGTGGTGCGGATCTGTTTGTTTACAGGACAACTAAAGAAGGCGGCGATAAAATTTCCGACTTTACTGTTGGGGTAGACAAATTCGAGTTTAGCGCGAGCGCTTTCGGCAATTTGACTACGACTAACTTTGACGGTGTTAGCGGGGTTTCTCCTGACATTACTGGCAAAGAGTTGGTGATTTTCACAGGCGGCAGTTATGCCTCTCTGGAAGCTGCACAAGCTAAGGTCGTAGGCAATTCTACAACTGCTGGTTTCTTCGCATTTACGAATGCCTCGAACGAGACTGTGTTGTATTTTGACTCGAACGGTACCGAAGCGGCTGGTTCTACCTTGATTGCGAATCTGGGTACTGCTGCTAGCAATCTGGGAACGGCGGACTTTGTATTTACAGGTACGATCGCCTCTTCGGATACTGGTACTACTACCAACTCAGGTAGCGTTGCCGATTTAACTGCTGCTGGGAACACTTTCCCAAGCGACTTTAACAATTTCGGTTCAGGTGTTGGCGGTTACAACTTCACTACTCCTGTCTTGTTTACCGGAGATGCGAAGGCTAACAGCGTCACTGGTACTGAGTTTGCTGACATCTTCAGCGGCGGTTCTGGTGCAGATGTTCTGACTGGCGGTGCTGGTGCGGATCTGTTTGTTTACAAAGCAGCAGGCGAAGGCGGTGATACAATTACCGACTTTACCTCTGGAAGTGACAAATTCGACTTTAGCGCGAGCGCTTTCGGCAATTTGACTACGACTAACTTTGACGGTGTTACGGGTTCAACTCCTGACATTACTGGCAAAGAGTTGGTGATTTTCACAGGTGGCAGTTATGCCTCTTTGGAAGCTGCACAAGCTACAGCCGTGGGCAATTCTACAACTGCTGGTTTCTTCGCATTTACGAATGCCTCGAACGAGACTGTGTTGTATTTTGACTCGAACGGTACCGAAGCGGCTGGTTCTACCTTGATTGCGAATCTGGGTACTGCTGCTAGCAATCTGGGAACGGCGGACTTTGTATTTACAGGTACGATCGCCTCTTCGGATACTGGTACTACTACCAACTCAGGTAGCGTTGTGGATTTAATCACTAATCCCGGTACTTACACGAGCGGAGTTAACAATTTCGGTTCTGGTGTTGGCGGTTACAACTTCACCACTCCTGTCTTGTTTACCGGAGATGCGACTGCTAACAGCGTCACGGGTACTGAGTTTGCTGACATCCTCAGCGGCGGTTCTGGTGCCGACATTTTCGACGGCGGTTTGGGTAACGACAGCATTTCCGGCGACGATGGTAATGACAGCCTCTTCGGCGGTGGCGGTAGCGATACTCTCAACGGTGGCATCGGGAATGACACTTTAATCGGTGGTGTGGGAACCAATGTTCTCAGCGGTGGTGCTGGTTTGGATGTGTTTGTGTTCAGCGGAACTACTGCTGACGGCGGCGATATCATTACCGATTACAGCATTGTTGATGATGTAATTAACCTCGACAGCACTGGTTTTGCAGCCTTTACAACCGGATCTGGGCCTTTGGGTTCGAGTTTCTACGCTTACAGCAGCACAGTGTCTGATGTAACTCTGTTTGAAGCAACTTTAACTGGGCCGTCCATCATGGCTATCTACGACGGTTTGTCTACTAAACTGTATTACGATAGCAACGGTTCTACGGTTGGTGGCAACAGTTTGTTTGCTACTGTCAATGTCGATTTGGGAGTTTCCGGTAATTCTGAATTGTTCTTGTTCTAAACGGCAAGAATCCTAATCGGGATATCGGTACGGTTAGGGACACAGCATGGCTGTGTCCCTACAAGATACGGGTAAGGACACAGCCATGCTGTGTCTTTTTTTTGGTAGTTGTTAAACAATTTAGCCGCTCTTTTTTGGGTAGGGAAATGGCATTGCCGTGTCCTCTTTTGCGTTGTTGTCGATGGTTGGAGTCGATCGCACTTGCGAGGGCAATTTCAGCATCCAATCCGGTTGATTTTACCCGTTATATCGATTCCGGTTGTATCGGAATGATTAAACCGCAGAGGACACAGAGGATACAGAGACAGGGAAGAGAGAGTTGAATAATTCCGATGCCAACGGATTTGATATTACCCAAAATCAGCACACGGCGCCGTGCCGTTTCTCTACAATTAATCGGGCGGTGGTTAAATTTGTATTCATTAATCCCTCTAGTGTGCAAGTACAAACGCCCCTTTACTTTTTGATTTTAGTCAACAGCTTTTTTTACCATTAAGCGCAACCGCTAATGATAATTATTAATCAGCTTATGATAAGAATTTATAGTTTAATGGTAGGAGTGAAGCGGGCATTGCCCACCCTACAAATAGAGTTATCTATCGCCCCAATATACAATCTATGAGTGCCGACTTCTGTACCCAAAATTCCTTGTCAGTCTGTTTCGCGGATGTGGAGGCGGCGGCAAAGCGCTTGCAGGGCATAGCTTTCAAGACGCCGGTGCTGACTTCGGAAACTTTCAACAAACAGACGAATTCTCAGGTATTTTTCAAGTGCGAGAACTTTCAGCGCACGGGTTCGTTTAAATTTCGGGGTGCTTGCAATGCTTTGATGCAGCTATCTGAAGCCGAAAAACAAAACGGAGTGCTGACTTTTTCTTCGGGAAATCACGCGCAGGCGATCGCCCTTGCGGCCCAGTTATTACATATTCCTGCTACTGTTGTCATGCCGGCAGATGCGCCCAAAGTCAAGCAAGAGGCGACTCGTGGCTATGGTGCAGAGATTATTTTGTACGATCGAACTCAAGTTTCCCGCGAAGAGTTAGCCGCCCAAATTGGGCAAGAACGGCACTTGACAATTATTCCTCCTTATGATGACGCGCGGGTGATTGCGGGACAAGGTACGGCGGCGCTGGAATTAATCGCAGAAGTTGGGGAGTTGGATTTGCTGTTAGTTTGTTGCGGTGGCGGGGGTTTGCTTTCGGGATGCGCGATCGCGACAAAAACTTTGTCTCCGCAGTGTAAAGTAATAGGAGTAGAACCCCAGCAAGCAGACGATGCGGCGCGATCGTTCCGCACGAAAACGCTGCAAACTGTTACTAACCCGGATACGATTGCTGATGGTGCGCGCACACCATCTTTGGGGAAATTAACCTTTCCTTTGGTGCTGCATTATGTTGATGATATGGCAACTGTTTCTGAAGAGGCAATTCGCAGCACAATGTTTTTTATGTGGGAACGCATGAAGATAGTTGTTGAACCGACGGGAGTGTTAGCGGTGGCGGCTTTGTTGTCAGGTGTTGTGCAGGCTGAGAATGCGAGGATTGGGGTAATTGTCAGCGGGGGAAATGTCGATTTTAGTCATTAGTATTGGAGATCGGAATGATTTAACCGCAGAGAACGCAGAGAACACAGAGGGAGAGAAGAGAGAGATGAATAATTCGGATGAAGAGCGGAATTGATATTATTAGTTAAGGATCTTTGAGATGTTGCAATTAATCTTTGATACCTGCGTACCGAGAGAGGAAATTTTATCGGGAGACTTGTCTCTAGATTTATTTGCTGCAAAATTGCGGTTGGTAGTTGAAGGAACTGCACCTCAAGTTTATCAAGATCCAAATACTTTCTTTGCTAATACCTTCGCCACAGACGGCATCAAAACCCTGATTAACGAAGTTTTTGGCCGCTTGATGAAGCAAAGCGCTGGGGCTGGGGTGATTCGTTTGGAAACGAGTTTTGGGGGTGGCAAAACTCACGATGAAATTGCACTCTGGCATATCTGCAAGCTAGGGCGAGAAATTCACGGATTGGAACGCTTTACAGATATTAGTGTGATTCCCGATCGCCCTTTACAAGTTGCAGCGATCGATGGTCGAGATTTAGACCCAGAACAAGGAGTATATCATGCCGACAGCGGTTTGACAACTTATACGCTTTGGGGCGAAATTGCTTACCAAATTGGCGGGATTCAAGGCTATCAGTTAGTGCAAGGTAGCGACAAAAGCGGTGTCAGTCCCGGTACTTCTGTGCTAGAAAGATTGACGGGCGGACAGCCGACTGTGATTATTTTAGATGAAATTGCGCGGTATTTGCGATCGGCAAAAGCGAAACAAATTGGCAGAAGCGATTTAGCTAAACAAGTTGTAGCTTTCCTGTTTTCCTTGATGGATTTGGCGGCGGCCTGCGATAATTTAGTATTGGTTTATTCCCTCGCTTCCGCAGCAGATACTTTTGCTGAAGAAACCGCAGAATTGCAAGAAACGATGCGGGCTTCGGCTAGACAAGAAAGGGTGTTGAGCCCTTCTACAGATATCGAAATTTACAACATTGTCAAACAGCGCGTGTTTGCTAAAGTTAGCGAGGAAGCGGCCCAAAAAGCGGCGTCGGAATATTTGGCTGCTTATCGGAATTGCCGCGCTAATTTGCCCGACGGGTGCAAAGATGCGTCATACTCAAAGGCGATCGCCCAAAGTTATCCGTTTCACCCGGAATTGTTCAATCTGCTGACTAAAAAAATTGCTTCGATTCCTGAATTCCAGAAGACGCGGGGGGCTTTGCGATTGTTCGCGCAAGTCGTGCGACATTTGTGGGAGGAAGAAGGAAGAAGGAAGAAGGAAGAAGGAAGAATGAAGAATGAAGCAGAATTTAGGGGGGACAATTCTGGAGTCAGGATTCTGAATTCTGAGTCGTTTGTGCCCATGATTCACACGCATCACATTCCGGTGGGGATGGATAAGGAAATTACTAACGATCTTACCTCTCGGTTGCAACGATCGCCCATGCGGAATCCCATCGGCGCGGATATCTACAATCCCGATGGTAGGCCGGCTTACGCACAATTGCAAGACGCGGAATGGACAGCAGCCGGAAAACCGCCGTTTTCTACTTGGATAAGTAGAACCATATTTTTGCATTCTTTGACTCAGGGAAATTCTTCGGGAATTCGCCTCGCTGAGTTGAATTTGTCGCTGCTGACTCCGGGGGTTGATAGCGGTTTTGTCGATCGCGCTTTACAAACATTGACTAAGGTAGCATGGTATTTAGACTTCGATCCGGTAACATCTTTGGCCAGGTTCAAAGAAGAACCTTCGATTAACAAAATTATTACCGAAGAAAAAGAACAAGTCGGAGTTTTGTTAGCAAAAGAAGATTTGCGAATTCGCCGCGATAGCATTTTTGCCAAAAAATTCTTTACCTTAGTTTCTAATATCGAAAGTCCCGGAGATGTAGACGACAACCCGGAGGATGTGGCGCTGTGTGTACTTGACTTTGACGAAGCGACAGTGCGCGATTCTACCGACGCAGCCCCGGAATTAATCGATCGCATTTTTAACAATACTGGCGAGTCTGGGAAGTTTCGCACCTACCGCAATCGCTTGTTATTTTTGGTGGCAAATCAGCTAGAATTAGAAAGAGCGATCGACAATGCCAGAGAATATAAAGCTATTCAAAATATTCTCAAAAGTCAAAACCGCATGGAAGATTTATCGGGAAGCCAACAGAAGCAATTGAAGGAACGGGAAGGTGCGAAAAATTTAGCTGTTAGAGTGTCTCTGACAAACGCCTACCGCCATTTATTTTATCCTGCAAATGATGCGACTAAAGCACCGAAAGGATTGATGCACTACACTCTTCCCACCCAGGATTCGAGTACGGTAAAAGGCAACAATAACCAGCAAGATGTGATTCTCAAAGCCCTCAAAGATTGCGGCAAGATTCGCGCCCAGGAAGCTAAATCTTTCGCGCCGGCTTTTATCTTGCAAAAAGTTTGGCCAGGGGGGTTGGATAATTGGACTGTGAAGGCGCTGCGGGATGCTTTTGCTAAGGATTTGAGTTTGAATATTCTCCTTGATGCGGAAGTTTCGATGCTGCGGGAGACGATTCGCGAAGGTTTGAAAATGGGCAATTGGGATATGAAAGTCGGGGAGAGGCTATTTATCAAAACTGATGATACTACGCTGACGCTCCCGGAGACGATCGAGTTTAGCGATCGCGCCTCCCTATACAGACGCGGCATTTTGCAACCTCCAGCGCCCAAAGAAGTGGAACTCAGCGCTCAATTGATGCCCTGTGCAGAAGCCGCAAAACCCGTGCGTGTCAAGTGGAAAGCCAAAGGAGCACTGAGTGTTAGTTTGTATCAAGATGGTATTTTGGTGCCGGGAAATTTCTTCCCTTCCGATGAGTGTGAAATCACCATTGTGAATAACACTATTTTTCGGGTGGTGGCCGATTACGGCAACGGAGAAACAGCACAAAAAGAAACCAATGTCAATCTAAATTCGCAAGTTCCTAGCGTGGGAGAGGGCGACAATCCTGTTTATGTGGTGGGAGGGCTACAGCCGAGTTTGTGGGAGGCGAAACCGCCGACTATCGAACTTGACGGCACGGTGAATGTGGTTTTTGCTGGTTTGGGCGATCGCATCAGCGACAACAAAATTCAAGGCATTGAAGTGCTAGAATTGTCTGTGAATCAAGTCATGGATTATCGCAAATTGGGAACAGCAATTTCCCTATTGCAGCGCTGGCAACCGCAAATCGACCAAACCGCAACCATTCAAACCGGCGACCAATTTGTGCGGCTGGAATATCAAGGACAAATGCGGGGATTTCAGAGCTTTTTCTCGACTATCAACAGTTTGTTGAACAGCCCCGACGCGCAAGCAACTGTTAGTTTGAAAATCACCTTAGAATTCAAGCCAGCTTTGCCAGCAAATGCCTCGAATATTAGCAGTATAAAACAAACGCTCGATCGCAACCCAGTAGAGCGTTTAAATTTAATGGCAAGAGTGATGTATTGAAATGTAGGGGCGGGTTCACCTACAATATTTGGCAAAAATTAACACTCTCAAAAACCCGCCCCCACCCACGGTAAATCGCAATCTACCTCTTTTAACATACCAGCATAATACATAGGTCGGGGCTGGTTTTTGAGATGGTTGGTTGATTGCGTAGATAGTTGGTGAACCCGCCCCTACAAGAATCGCGATCCCTCGGAGACGATCGAATATGTAGATTGATTTGTTATATAATTAGTGCCATGTAGGGGCGGGTTTTACCAACCATCTACGCCTCAAATAAAATATCTCATAAACCCGCCCCGCCCAGAGCTCATGCAAGAATTTCAGTTACGAGTTTTGCCTTTAGATAATAACAACTTCGCCTTGGAACTCTACCAATGTGCTTACAAGAAAGCGGGAGAGAAAAAACGTCCTGCTGCTAAAAAATTGGGGCGACTTAAAGGCAATGCGCTGGTTTTGGCAAGACAAAAAATTTATGCAACTCTCAAAGCGAATAATTACGATCCAAAAACTTTATCTCAGCAGCGACAAACTCCTTATATATTATCAGAAGAATCTGGCGTTAGTTTGGCGATTTTATTTCAATCGCTGCAACCGCTATCGAAAACCGAACGAATTGCTAATATTGCCGAAGGGATTATGGCGATGAGTAATGAAGAGGCACATTATTGGTTTGGAAAAATTGCTAATGGCAATCGTTCAAATGCTTTGAAAGCTTTGCGAATATTATTAGGAGATTAATCTGATGAAAGTAGCTGATTTGTCAAACGAAACTTTAGCCAAGATTAAAACAGTGCGGTGGGATCGAATTATTGAGAAGCATGAAGGGCCGGAAACATGGGAGTCTGAGTTTAGATACGGTGAACCGGAATTTATCGAAATTGAAGGGCGGTGGGTGTTGTTGCCCGTTGAAGCATCCCGTCACCAAAATATCACGATTTTGCGGGCAATTTGGAGTGCGGATGGTAACTCGCTGACTCTGTTTCTTAAGGATACAACTTTTGATGACCACTGGGCTTCGTCTGGATATATGGCTGTGTGCGATCGCCCGAAAGGACAAGAGTTTTTCTTAGCAGTATTGTACCACGAATGGTTTATCATTGAAAAGACCGAGGTATTTGAAGATTGAGCGAGATTTTTTTGGATAATACCAATGCAAATTGCAGTTTGGAATGAATCCTTTTGGGGGCTGGCTAGGAGCTAGGGCCAACGATCCCCCCCTAACCCCCCTTAAGAAGGCAGGGCTGTTTCATTCTCACCAAAAACAGTGTTTTGTAGGGGTCGTGCCCCCGTGCCGACCCTCCTCACCGACGATTTTTCGTTATTTCATGGATTGGGGCAGCCACGGGGGGCTGCCCCTACAAGAGAATGAAACAGCCCTGCCCTTAAGAAGGGGGGGACAAGAGCGCTCAAAGTCCCCCTTCTTAAGGGGGATTTAGGGGGATCGATAATTGTGGCACAAGCGCGCTCAAAGTCCCCCTTCTTAAGGGGGATTTAGGGGGATCGAAGATTGTGGCACCTCACAAATAACCAACAACCAATAACAAATAACAAATAACCAATAACAAATAACAAATAACCAAAAAAATCATGCGCCCTCACCTATTCATCGAGAAAATTATGCCCGTCAACCTGCTAAACGAGCAGGTTAATTACGAACACGGCGGGAATCCATTTAAAGGTTTGCACCGCTGGTATTCGCGCAAACCTTTATCGTTTTCTCGCGCTTCGGTGTTGGCGTCGATTTTACCCGCAGAGATTTCTTTAGAAGAGTTTGAATATTTGCTGGGATTGGAACCGGGGAAGGAAATTAAACTCTACAAAACTCCCCCGTCTTCGGTGCGAATTAAGAAGGTTCACGATTATTGCGAGAAGGTGTGGGGGAATCGCACGCCGACTATTTTAGATGCGTTTGCGGGTGGGGGAAGCATTCCCTTTGAGGCGGCGCGGTACGGGTTGAATGTGTTGGCGTCGGATCTCAATCCGGTGGCGGTGGTGACGATGAAGGCGGCTATGGAATATCCGCTGAAATTTGGCCCGGATTTGCAGGAGGATATTGATAAATGGGTGCAATGGGTGGGGGATGAAGCCGAGAAAAGATTGGCGGAATTTTTCCCTTCTAACCCCCCTCAATCCCCCCTTGCTAAGGGGGGAAGTCAAGGTGAGGAAACTGTGCAGAATTATTTGTGGGCGCATACGGTAGTTTGTCCGAGTTGTCAGTCGGTTGTGCCTTTGAGCCCGAATTGGTGGTTGTACAAGCGCCCGGAAAAGCAGAATTTACATAAATGGTGTGCGGTGAAACCGATTCCTAACTTGGCACAGAAGCGGGTTGATTTTGAGTTGGTGAAGGGGAAGAAAGGCAAGGATACGACGATTCAAACCGATGCGGGTGAGTACGATCCGAGTGATTATAACACGATTAGCAGAAGTGTTGGTAAATGTCCGAATTGCGATACTGTGATTGAAGATGATGTAATTAAATCTCAAGCGAAATCAGGAAAGTTGGGGTATCAACTTTATGCAGTTGCTTATAAACAAGGCAAAGGTAGTTTAGAGTTTAGAATTCCGACAAATTCAGATTTAGACGGAATTGCCAAGTCTGAATTATACATAAGAAATAAATTAGATAAACTTTTAATTTCAGGCGTTTGGGAAGTTCAAGTAACTCCCGGTGAAAAAACAAATGAGTTATTACGTTATGGAATGAATACATGGGATAAACTCTTTAATCCTCGCCAGTTGCTAACGCTTGTCACTTATGTAGAAATTATCAACGAAGCTAAGGCGCTGCTACAGGCTGAGTATGAAGTGGAGAAGGTAGAGGCGATTATTACTTATCTAGCTTTAGTATTAGATAGATGTGTTGATATCAATAGTCGTCTTTCAGGTTGGGATTCAAGCGTCGGAGTTCTTCGTAGAGCATCAGCTCAACACGCACTAAATTTATTATGGAATTATGGTGAAACAAGTGGCGATCCATATTTGTGGATATGGTGTAATGAAACTGCTAGCAAGCAATATATAAAGCTTTGCGCTTTATTCGGAACAAAACCCCACTCAATCGGCTTACCCGGTATCGAACAATACGACCCAAAAACCATCCAAATCAATTCCGCATCCGCCGATAGCCTCTACCACATTCCCGACAAATCTGTCGATGCAATTATCACCGACCCGCCCTACTATTCCACCATTCAATATGCCGAAATTTCCGACTTTTTCTATGTTTGGATGAAGCGCACATTAGGCGATATTTTCCCCGATTTATTCTACTCAGAACTCACCGACAAAGATAGAGAAGCCGTGGCCAATCCGTCGCGCTTCCGCAACATGGGCACATCCCCCGACGAACTCGCCGCCCAAGATTACGAAGCAAAAATGGCCCTAGCTTTTAGCGAATATTACCGAGTTTTGCGCGATGACGGCGTGATGACAGTCCAATTCAACCACAAAGAATCCGGCGCGTGGGACGTGCTCACAAAATCCCTCATCGATGCCGGTTTCGAGATTACCGCATCCTGGGCCGTCAGTACCGAAAACCCCCAAAACCTCCACCAAGCCAAGAAAAACTCAGTTTCCAGTACAGTCCTTTTAGTTTGCCGCAAGCGCGACACCAACGCCGCCCAAGCTTGGTGGGACGATTTGCGCCCGGAAGTCGCCAATCTCGTCGAACAGCGAGCCCCGGAATTTGAAGCCAACAAAATCACGGGAATCGACCTTTATTTAAGCGCCTTCGGCCCGGCTTTAAACGTGTTCAGCCGTTCCTATCCCATCCTCAACAGCAGCGGCGAAGAAGTGCGCCCGGAAGTTGCTTTTGCTGAAGCCAGAAAAGCCATTGCAAACTACCGTTTCCGCAAACTCGTACAAACCGATACAGCGGGTTTTGACGCGCTAACTCAGTGGTATTTCCTCGCCTGGGATGCCTTCCGCGCCGTCGAATTCCCCTTCGATGAAGCGCGACAACTCGCCCTCGCCGTGGGCGGTTTCGATGTCGTTGATTTAGCCAAAAAATACAAATTGATTGACTCGGTTAGCGGCACTTGCAAGCTTTTGACTCCGAAACAGCGGCTGAAAAAAGGTGCTTTTTCGGTGAATCCGCAAGATTTTTCGCTGACATATTTAGTGGATGGATTGCACGCAATTATTGCGCTGTATCAGGAGGATGGAAATATTCAAATTGTGCGCGAGTTTATGAAGAAAGCTAATTTGACGGATAATGATAATTTCATGCGGGCGATTGAGGTGGCGCTGAAAGTGATTCCGCGTTTGGGCGATGAGAAGAAGCGGATACCGGAGGAGAAGGCTTTGTTGGATTTGTGGTTGGTGATGGATGAGATTAAGGCGAAGGTTTTTTATCAACAATTGGATATTCCCTTTGAGGGACAATTGAGTTTGGATTTGAATGTAGGTGGTTGAAAGAATGAGAAGAGATCCCCCCTAACCCCCCTTAAGAAGGGGGGGACAAGAGTTTAATTCTGTAGGGGCTGTGCCCCCGTGCCCGCCCCCTTCTTAAGCGGGATTTAGGGGGAGCGAAGATTGTGGGACATAACAAATAATCTAATAACATGAATTTACAAGATTATCCCTGGCGGATTAGTTATTCTAGCAATGAAAATAACCCGATCGCCGATTTCTACATTCCCGCGCTAGAATGTGCTGTTAAGTACGATCGCAAATCCGGCTTTTTCAACAGCGCCATCCTCAGCAAAGTCGCGCAGGGATTGGGCGCAATGCTGCACAATTGCGGGCGGATGCGGTTAATCATGGGCTGTCAGTTTAGCCCGCAAGATTTGCAAGCTATCCAACAAGGTTACGCCCTGCGAGATGCTGTTACCATCCGCCTCGATACGGATTTGCAGCCGCCCAAAACCTTCGCCCAACTCAAACATTTTGAAATCCTCAGTTGGCTGATTCAAAACAGTTATCTCGATATTAAAATCGCCGTTCCCCTCAAATCTAACGGTTTACCAGTAGATAGTGAAAGTTTACTCGATCGCCAGCATATATTTCACGAAAAAGTCGGCATTTTTACCGACAGCAAGGACGCGCAATTAGCTTTTAGCGGTTCTAATAACGAATCTCTCAGCGGTTGGGAAAGCAATGTTGAATCTTTCCATGTTTATTGTGCTTGGGAAGGCGGCCGAGATGCAGAACGAGTGAACGAAGAGATTTTTCGGTTTGAACAGTTGTGGAACAATTTATCGCCAAACGTGCGCGTTTTTGAAGTGCCGGAAGCGGTGAAAAATAAGCTACTCAGTTACGCGCCCAGTAGTAAGCCTGTGTGGAATCGGGAAGAAAGTTCGGCAGCGGATTTTGTAACGGATGTAGCGGATGTAGCGGATGTAGCGGATGAGGAGGGTTCGGCAGCGGATTTTGTAGCGGATGTAGCGGATGAGGCAACGGATTTTGTAGCGGATTTAGCGGATGTAACGGATGTTGGGAGTCGGGATTTAGGGGGAGTTATTGGGGATTTTGAGTTATCTCAAGATTATGCTAAGTTTGAACCGCTTTTCAATTTGTATGCTTCACCAACTTGTCTCGATTATTGTTTGAAATCTATTCCCATCAAACCTTGGCCGCATCAGATTAAAATTCTGCGTCGAGTGGCTGCTAGTTTCCCGAAGAGTTTCCTAATTGCGGATGAAGTTGGCTTGGGAAAAACTATCGAAACTGGGTTAATTTTGCGTTACTTGCTTGTCAGCCAAAAAGTCAAGCGCGTGTTAATTTTAGCACCAGCCAGCATTCAGCCGCAGTGGCACGAAGAGTTGCGCGAAAAATTTAATTTGCACTTTTGGAGTTACAACAAAGGTGAGTTAAAGAATCCGTATGGGGAGAAAAGTGTGTCTGGGGAAGAGAATATTTGGAATTCCCAGAATCTGATTTTAGCATCATCTCATTTAGTCCGCCGGAGCGATCGCACAAAAGAACTCCTAGACGCGCAACCGTGGGATTTGGTGGTACTCGATGAAGCCCATCACGCCCGCCGTCAAAGTCCGCAAAACCGCAAGGAAACGCCGAACCGGCTGCTTCAGCTAATGCAGCAGTTAAAGGAAAAAAGCGGATCGCTTTTGTTATTATCCGCTACGCCGATGCAGATTGATGCGATCGAAGTTTTCGATTTATTGCACCTTCTGGGACTGCGCGGACATTGGTCTTATGGTGAGAATTTCTGCAATTATTTTAGCACGCTGTCGGCAAAGCCCGATCGCCAGAATGTACGTTTTTGGCAGCAGATGTCTGTCGGTTACTTCCAGGAAGGAGGTTTGCCGTGCGATCGGTTGCAGGAATATCTCCAAAAGCGCGATCGATTGTTATATTATAAGTTGCGCGATGTCTGGGAAAAAAACCAGCGAGTCAACCCGCAACAAATCGCTGATGACGAAGCCTTTATCGCCGCCTCCCGCCAATATTTGACAGTGAATACTCCCCTCAAAGATTTGATGTTTCGCCACACCCGCGACACCTTACGCCAATACTATCAGCGGGGATTATTGGAACGAGATATTCCCCACCGCGAAGTCAGAGATAATGCGATTACTTTAGAAAACAACCGCGAAGTGCCGCTTTATCTCGCCGTCAGCAATTACGTCCGCCATTTTTACAATTTAGCGCAAAAAGACAACCGTAAGGCGTTAGGATTTTTGATGACTCTTTACCGCAAACGGCTGACAAGTTCCTTTTATGCCATCCGCGAATCCTTACAGCGCCGCCTCGAAGGGATTAGCATTACTGAGGATGATTTTCAGGATTTAGATGATGCGGATGATGTGATTTTGGAAGGTATGGAAGGTTATTTTGCACCAGCAGACCCGGAAGAAATTAAATATTTAGTCGATTTGCTCGATCGGTTCGAGAATACCGGGGAAGATAGCAAGCTTTCCCACTTTATCACAATCTTGCGTCAAGAACTGAATGAGCGCGAAAGTGCGATCGTGTTTACGCAATACACCGACACGATGGATTATCTCAGAAGTGCTTTACAACAATTATATGGTGCTCAAATTGCTTGCTATTCCGGGCGCGGGGGAGAGTTGTACCAAAATGGGGAATGGCGAACTTTTCCGAAGGAACAAATCAAAGCCAAATTCCTTCAAGGAATCATCAAAATTTTACTTTGTACCGAGTCGGCTTCCGAAGGGCTAAATTTGCAAACCTGCGGGGTTTTAATCAATTATGATATGCCTTGGAATCCGATGCGAGTGGAACAGAGAATCGGCAGACTCGATCGCATCGGACAGATTTATGATACAGTCAGGATACACAATTTTTATTACGACGGCACTGTAGAGGCGAAGGTTTATAGGAAATTGCGCGATCGCATCAATGCTTTTCAAAGCGTTGTCGGCAATTTGCAACCAATTCTTGCAACAGTTCCAACTTTCATCGAACAGGCCGTGATGAGTGCAGATCCCGAAGAAGAGGGTGTTTTGTTGCGAGAGTTCGATCGCATTTTAGACGCGCCGCCTTTGCGTCCCGCCCTCGATGAAATGGTCGCGATGGATGTAGAATCAGACTTGCAGGAAATCCGTCAACCTCTGCCGCCGACTTCTCTGTTTCCTGAAACCATCGAAGATTTGTTTGTCAATTCTTTGATTTTAAAGCAGATTGGCGCTATCTTCGATCGCTCTGAAAATCGCACTTGGCAGCTTAACTATAAAAGTCGCGATTATTGTCTCACATTTTACCCGGATATCTTTGAGGAAAATGCTTCGTTGCAATTTATGAGTTTTGGGAATCCGTTGTTTGAAGAAATGCTAAGTGCGATCGACCTTATGTCAAACTGTTCTTAATCGAACACTGTGGGCGGACTGTTTAGCCTGTTTCACGAGTTTACCCTTTTTTGAGCATTGCTAGGGTTTGGTGCTCAACTTTGACACTTTTAGGGCTAAACTACTTTTAATGACCAAAGCACAGGGGATTTAAGCCCCCACCTTTAGGTGGATTGTTTTTAGGCAGGGGCTTAAATCCCCTGCCTAAAAACTTCGCACTCCGAAGTCAACTGTCAACTGTCAACTGTCAACTGTCAACTGTCAAGATCGTCCTTTTTATTTAATTTGCACAATGTCTTCAGAAACAAACTCAGCGGCTCAATCTACAACTGGTGCAGATGCGATCGATGTTGCGATCGCCTCTGGAAACGATTTTGACGGCACTCCGATTCCCAAGGCAAAATTAGACCTGTACGAGCAAGTGATGGGCTTAGAAGCCGGGAGACAGCGCAGTGGCGTATCAAACACCATGCGATCGCGCATTGTCCGAATCGGTGTCAAACACATCGGACAAGAGGAACTCGATCAAATGCTGGTTGCGGCAAACTTTGCACCGCTGAAAGAGAAAGAAATCGCTTTTTACTACGGCGGTAAATAGATCGTATTTATCCCACATCTTGCACCATTCTCAATAAGCCTTTTATGAACCGGCTTTCTGACCTGTTTCACAAGAAAATCAATTCTTTGTGGAACAGGCATCTTGCCTGTTGCTGCCGATTTTGCCTAAAATAGACATAACCCACGCTCATAACATCTGTCATGCAAAGTTACACCCTCGCAGAAGTATGTAATCCACAGGGGACAGTCTTTAACCGAGCTGCTGTGGAGCCAGTTTTACTCACAGATAAATCGCAGCCCAGCCACGTAATTATGTCCGCTGATGCCTATCAGCGCTTGATAGAGCGACTGATGGAATTAGAAGATATGCTTTTAGGAAAAGCAGCAAAATCTGCCCTGAGTCAGTCTCAAATGGTTGGTACTAAAACCTTTGTAGAAACACTAACACAACTGGCAAATGGCGAAACTTGATGGTTTACAAACAGTTCTCGACTTTCTCAAGGGTTTGCAACCTAAAATAGCGGCTCAAATTGCTAAAAAAGTGTTAGCACTGAATGTCGATCCTTTACCTAATGATAGCAAGCAATTAATCGGATATCCGGGTTATTATCGGGTAGATAGTGGCGAATATCGGATTATTTACAGCTTTAATCCCGAAGAAGATTTGGTAGAAATTATTCTAGTTGGTAAGCGGAACGATGATGAAGTGTACAAAAAATTAGAGCGCCTTTTTTAAGAAAGTCCTTCTCAGGGATGCTGCTCTAAATATCTGGTAATTATTTTGATATTACTCCGGTTTCAAAGTGCGTTCCATCAGCGACAAAACTGCTTGTTCGGGAGTAATTTCCCCATTCAACAAGCGGTAAACTTGACGGGAAACGGGAACTTCTATCTCGCGTCGATTAGCCAAATCAATCAACACATTGGTAGTATTTACTCCCTCAGCAGTGCTCTGCAATTCGTGCAAAATTTGCTCCAAAGATTTGCCTTTAGCCAATCCGAAACCAACCCGATAATTGCGCGATAAAGGACTGTTGCAAGTAGCGAGTAAATCTCCCAAACCAGACAAACCGTAAAAAGTTTCGGCGCGAGCTCCCAAACGAACTCCCACCCGAATCATTTCCGGCAAAGCGCGAGTCAGCAAAGCAGATTTAGCATTAGTTCCTAATTGTAAACCGTCGCAAACACCAGCGGCGATCGCAAATACATTCTTCAAAGTTCCACCTAACTCAGTCCCCAGCGGATCTTCATTCACATAAACCCGAAAAATATCGGAACTGTAAATATTTTGCACTTGCTTGGCCGCCGCTAAATCCAAACTCGCCGCTACCGTTGCAGCCGGCAATCCCTGCTGAATTTCTTCGGAAAGATTGGGGCCGGAAAGTACGACTATTGAATTGTTAGGAAAGGCATTTTGCCAAATTTGAGACGGAGTGCGCGTGCTCGCGGGATCTAAACCTTTGGTGACAGTAACTATAATTGTACCGGGACTTAACTCTAACGCCAGCAGCCGATCGACCGTTGCTCCAACTCCTTTCATCGAAACTGCCGAAACAACAACATCTGCGCCAGTTATAACTGATTCTAGACTAAAAGAACTGCTACGCGACCACCAATTAACTCGATCGCCTTTTTTGCCTCCCAGATTAGCCAAGGCAGAACCCCAAGCACCTCCACCTAATATTGTCAAGCTTGCCATAGAATTTAGTTTAATGAACTCAGATGTTACACCATTCTCAAGAACGGGCTAGAAGCCCGTTCCACAAGAAGATTGATTTTTTTTTGTGGAACAGGCATCTTGCCTGTTCGTGACGGGCTAGAAGCCCGTTCCACAAGAAGATTGAATTTTTTTTGTGGAACAGGCATCTTGCCTGTTCGTGACATTGGTGCAATATGTGAGATGAACGAAACAAAAACTCCCCTCCTACAAACGCGGACGCAATCCATAATGACGGTAACGCCAATAATCTCGTAAAATGCGATCGTGATCGAAACATAATTGATGGGGAATCTGCCAAGATTCAAAAATCTGTAAATTTTTAGCATCGTCGGCAGCTTGAGGTTCCCCCGTTGCAGAAGCCAAAAATACAATACTGATAGTGTGTTCGCGGGCGTCGCGATTTGGGTCGGAATAAACGTAAAATTGCTCAATTAATTCTACATTCAAACTTGTTTCTTCTAAAGCTTCGCGTTTTGCCGCCGTTTCTACCGCTTCCCCGTAATCGACAAAACCGCCGGGAATTGCCCAGCCGTAGGGAATATTGCGGCGTTCGATGAGTATGATCGGCCGATGCGGGCGATCGGCTAATTCGATGATAATATCAACTGTAGGAGCGGGATTTTTGTAAGTCATTTGCAAAGGAAGAAGGAAGGCAGGACACGGATTTTGACACGGATACACGGATTAATTTCAACTGGTTCGGAGTTCCTTCTTCCTGCTGAATCATGCTAAACCGCGAAGTGGTACGCGCTGGCCTTGCAAAACCTCAGAGTACAGCTTTTCCAACTCAGTAATATTCTGACTGAGAGTGTACCGCTCGATCGCCCGTTGGCGTGCTTTTTGACCAAGCAGCATTCCCAACTCAGGATGATCGCAAAACAGCGGCAGCAAGGTTTGTAACTGACTCCGTACCCGCTGAGTGTTCAAAACTATCCCCGCCCCTTCCTCCAAGGCCTCGCCGTCAGCACCGGCATCGGTTGCCAAACAAGCTAAACCGCAAGCCATCGCCTCCAGCAACGACAGCGACAGTCCCTCCACCAAAGAAGGCAAAATAAATACGTCTGCACCCCGCAGAATTTCGATCCGGCGTTCCTCCTCAGCGACAAATCCGAGCCACACAATGCCATCCTCTTCGCCGTAAGACAGTTGCAGCGAGGCGGCTAGGGGCCCGTCGCCTACGATCGCCAATACGTTCCCAGGGGCAAAATTGCACTGTTTCCAGGCCTTGAGCAGGGCTTCGACATTTTTCTCCGGGGCAATGCGGCCTTGGTAAACAAAAATTCGATCTGCTTTTAATTCCGACTTCAACTCCGAAGGCCCGGGCGAATATTTAACTGCATCCACACCGTTGGGAATCACGGCTACCCGTTCCTGCGGCACTCCCAACTTGACCAATATATCCCGCTGAATCTGAGAAAAAACGATCGTCGAGTCGTAGTTCGCCAAAAACGGAGCGTACAGTTGATACATCAGGTGTTGGGTTCCCGATGTCAAATTTCGCAATTTGCGATCGAACGGCGGGTGAAAAGTCGCCACTAGAGGCAAATTCAATTCTTGACAAATTTCCGGCAGCAAAAAGTCTAGAGGCGAAAGCGTCAGGGAAGCGTGAACAACATCGGGTTTGAGCCGCCGCAGAGATTTCATCAGCACTGTGCGGGACTTGAGAGTGGGAATCGTATAAATTTGCGATTTGTAGTGACAGGGTAAAGACACTTCGTTGCAACTCGCGGGCGAGAGCGAAGTGGTATATGAGGTTTGAGCAATTGCTTTTCCCCACGAACCATTTGCCATGCTCCACCCCGTATTGTTCCTGTCCAGTGGGCCCGCTTCTTGGGCAAAGTGCAGGAAACTAACCTGGTATCCCCGGTCTAATAGTGCGTTGGTGACTTCCCTGGAGTAAGTGACGTTACCGCAAAAAGGTGATTTTTTTCCTAGCCAAGCGATGTGCATTCAAGTAAATCAGAGTTTGTTATTTTTAGATTCGATCGACTTTGCTATTACTGCTACGGAAAATATACCAGGTTAAGACACCCCCAGCCATCGCTAATCCTGCTAAACCCAAAAATACTGTCGGCAAGCCCAGAAATGTTTCGGCTACACCGGCCAAAGCCAACGGTAAACTCAAAGCGATATTAGTGGCATTGTTTTGCAGCCCGAAGACTTTTCCCCGCATTTCTTCTGGGGTTTCTGCTTGAATTGTAGTCTGCATCGGCACTCCCACCAATGAGGCAAATAAACCCAACAGGGTAATGAACAGCACCGAGAGCCACAAATGGTGTGTAAATGCAGAAAGGCCCATCAGAGCAAGTGCCATGCCGATAGATCCGATTAAACTCAGTTGGGAATGAGAAAATTTGTGGCCGAGATAGCCGACTGTCGTCGCCCCAACTGCCATGCCAACGCCCACCGCAGCCAGTAAAAAGCCAAATTGTGATGCTTTCATACCGGGGAGGATTTCTGCCAGCCGAACTGCTAGAACTGCCAAGGCTGCAAAAATGGAAAATAGAATAATTAGTTGAATTAAAGCATTGCGGACTTTTGGTTGGTCGTTGATGTAACGCAGCCCGTCTTTTAAATCTGCTAGGGGGTGTGGCGCTTCGTGTTCGGCATCGTTTTTTTCGCCTGTTTTCATCGACAGCAACAGCACTCCGGCAAAGGCGTAACTTCCGCCTACTACTAATTCTTTGCCGATTCCGATTCCGCCGCCCAGGTTGGTAAATAGGTTGTCGGCTAAAGCTAGTAAGGGCTCTCCGACTGCGAAGCCAATAATCACCGACCCCATCATGGTTGTGGTGTAGAGGGAGTTTGCTGATAGCAGGTGGCGGCGTTCCACAATTAGGGGAATCACTGACTGTTCTGCTGGGGCGAAAAATTGAGTTAGAGTCGAAACGAGGAATGTCACTAGCAGCAGCAAGCAGAATCCGAGCGGCAGTTGACCGAGTTCCCACCCGTCAGAGAGCCACAGCAGCACGGGCAATGTTAAAACGAAGGCTCCCCGCAGCAGGTTTGTGGCTACGAGCACTGCTTTTTTCGACCACCGATCAACATACACCCCCGCGGCGGCCCCGAACAGCACTGCGGGTATGGTAAAGGCGATCATGATTGCTGATACCCATCTGCTGATGGTTTGATCTGGGGCTTGAAAGCGGCTGGCCACTAGGGCGATCGTCAGTACGAGATAAACTTTATCTGCTAGTTGGGAGAAAACTTGCCCACTCCACAATGCTAGAAAATTTGGGTTTTTGAGCACTGGCAGAAATCCCGTTTCTTTTTCGGGAATTTCGGCTAATGCTTCCGAGTTCCCGGCTGCTGGGTCTGCTGTTGCCAGCGGCCCGATTGCTTCGGGTTCTTGGCTTTTGCCGTTGCTTGACTCTGTTTCTGGCGTTGTGGGATATTTATCCATTTCTGGGTCTGGGACGTTGCTCCATTGTCGATCTGCCAAGACGGGCTCCGAGCGAAAATCGGGAAAATTTTCTCGTTCTTCCATTTTGTGGTCGGTAACAGCTAAAACAGATATTGTCAAATCAGAATCGGACAGTCGCATCATAGGATTTGGGGTGGCTCGCCTGGGATGGTGGAGGTTGGGGGGATGGGAATTTGAAATTGAGGTGTTAACCCCTAAGTTTATTAATAATCTCGTAACTTTATCTCTATCTATTATCTGATGTCGCAACAATCTTGAGAATTTACCTGAAATGGCCCGCTGGTTCGGGTATCCGGCAGGCTGGGGGTGCGATGTTCGATCGTTCCTTCACCTCTTTAAGTCAACAGTCAAAATTTAAAACTCAAAACTCTCTAAGTAGGTATCGATCGAGCTTCCCGAGCGAATCGTGCAACCTAAATGATACTGGGCATATTGCCGCAAAATATTTTCTACTGATACCCAAGTTGTTCGATCGGCAATCCCCTCTCCTAGTTCTGGACTAGCCAACTGTTGCAGCGCTGCTAATTCCTTAGCATTAATCTCGAAATTTGTCAAGTGTTTGCTGCTATTCGTTTGGCGGGAACGGGAGGCGGATTTGTACAAGCTACCGATTTCTGAAGAGAGTTCTGCCTCTAGGTTAGCTAGCTCGGACAAGCTGAAGGTTCCCCCAGAGGGTATACTAAACCCGGTTTGCCAGTTCGGATCGGTGAAATTTGGGATGAGCGGGTGTCTGGTGGCGCAGCAGACTTGGACTTGGGGCGCGAGGCCGGCTAAGGCTAGCAAGTGAAAAATGCCGTGGGCGAGGTGGGCGACAAGCACGGCGGCGGATTGGATTTCTGTGCGATCGGACAAACGCTCCAAACGGCTCAAATGTTCGCCCAGCAACCAAAACAGGTCTTCTTGGGGCTCATCGGAAAGGGCGCTGGCGATCGCCAATTCGGCCAGATATTGCGCGGCTGCTAGTTTCCCGAGGTTGCGGCTCAAACCCGGATGGGATTGTACCGTGTCGGCTTGGGTAATTTTATCGAGCGATCGGCCTTTGGCAATTAGCAATTCGTTAACGACAAATAATTCGCTTCTACCGCCAATGGTCGATCGTTGTTTGCGAACACCCGGTGCTACAGCTCGAATTAAGCCGAATTCCCGCGTCAAAACTGTCAGCACGCGATCGGATTCGCCCATGGCCACACTCTTGAGATTGATTCCAGTTGCTTTGTAAGTTCTAATCATTTGTTAGTTGACTGTTGACTGTTGACTGTTGACTGTTGACTGTTAGCTGTTGAGCGTTGACTGTTAACCTTTAGCTTTTTGTTTTAGTAAGTTAAGATAGGCATTAAGTTGTGGTGAAAGTTCATTCAATAACGGATGCAATCGATCGCTCTGTTCTTGAGTTAAAAGATTAAGCTGTGGAGCATTTAAACCATTAACGATCCAGGTAAGGTGCGTCCCGAAGCGAACACTGACTATACATGGGAAACGCTTATGTACGCTCCGCACCCTACTATCCTCCTTTAAATGCCGAACAGCTTATACCAATTTTTTATGAGGCTGCATAGAATCCGATCCCCCCTAGCCCCCCTTAATAAGGGCTACCGTGTACACACAAGTCCAGCTAGACTGGGTTTGAGAAGTTAGAAACAAAATAAATCATGGAAAATCCCATCCTAATTCATGCAAAACAAATCGGAAGAACAGCCTTTGGAGATCCAAGGTTGGTAAAAAGGGGGCGGCATTGTATGAGTCAATGAAACAACACCAGACAGTGATAATTCGGCAGATGAGCCGAAATCGTGCCGAGCAAATTGCTTACTATCGCTATTTGGAGAATGAGCAGGTGACATTATCAGAGCTAGTGCGGAGTTTAGCAGATCATTGTCAAGAGCAGGTGGCCCGGAAGCATGTACTGGCAATAAGTGATACGAGTGAGATTAACTTACAGTCTCATCAAGGTAGGTTAAAACTGAGATCTTGCACCATTCTCAATTAGCCCTTGCATTGTGTACCCAAATGTGAAATAAAGGGCGTATAAACAATGTGATAAGTTAATGTTAACCATCCTTAATTACGCCCAAGCATTAGTCTATACCTTGATGGATTTAATGCCAAGCAAATAT
>NZ_JAUBRI010000014.1:8191-122340 GCF_036701795.1 Microcoleus sp. N9_A1 | reverse complement strand
AAACGTTGGATAGCAAAAATAGCACGTTGGGCCATCGCTTGGCGTGCCGTTGAGTTAAGCTTGCCTGCCCATTCAAACTCTTTCGCTATAACGGCGCATTGTTTGTACAGGTCTACTAACTTAATCCCTTGATTTTCTACCCAATGTCTAAGAGTTTTGTTTCTGACAAATTGAGCCGTCCGAATCATGTCGTCGATGATTCGATATTGCTCCGCTTTGCCTTTCAACTTAAACTCTAAAACTATCATTGGAATAGTTTATCACTTTTGCTAAAACTTTTACTTATAAATCTGTAGAGTTAACAAGTCTTCACACTTCTTGTAATTAAAGCCGTCCTATAAGGACGGGGCTTTAGACCCAACTTTCTGGTAAGAAATTAACAATATTTTAGCCAAAAACAAGGCTGGCATAGAATCGGGAGAAATAATAGTATTTTTTTTAGATGAATGTCATCTACTTCATGGCGATATCAATGGCTAAGCTTGGGGTCGCTCCGATCTAAGAATTGAAGTCCCAATTACCAATCAAAAAAATAGACAAACTTATTTTGGCGCACTCAATTATCAAGCCAAACAATTCCATATTAAAGGTTATAAGTCTGGGTATGGAAAATCAACAGTTGAGTTCATAAAATACTTGCAAAATAAATACAAAGAGCGGAAAATTATCTGGATTTGGGATGGAGCTAGTTATCATAGATATGGAGAATTTAGAGATTATTTGTCAGAAGTTAATCGTGACAAAGAACCTGATGATTGGTCAATCACTTGTATTTTATTTGCTCCCAATGCTCCCGAACAAAATCCCGTTGAAGATATTTGGTTACAAGCTAAAAATTTTTTACGAAAGTATTGGTATTTATGTAAGTCTTTTAAGATAATTAAATTTTTGTTTGAGTTTTTCACAAAGGAACATAAATTTGATTTCCCCAAAATTCATCAGTACACCTATACATAGAAAATGATTTAGGATTGCTATATTTGGAATTTTATTCATGACTACAATTACCAAATCCGATTAGCAATGCTGAAGACTCAACCGCCTCAATTTTATCCATCGTTTACATAAAAGCACTACCAAAATTTCAAATTTATCAATTCTTATCTGAGTCGAATGGAACCGCTGATTGTGGAAAATAAGGGGTTTATTGATAAGTATATTGGCGATGCAATTATGGCTTTGTTTAGCGAGGGTGCGGATGATGCTTTGAAAGCGGGAATTGCCATGCTGCATACTCTTGCTGAATACAATCGAGATCGCGCTTCTCTGGGTTATGTGCCGGTTCAGATTGGGGTGGGAATCAATACTGGTTCTTTGATTCTGGGTATAGTGGGCGGAAAAAGCCGGATGGACGGTACTGTGATTAGCGATGCGGTTAATTTGGCTTCTCGGATTGAAAGTTTGACGAAAAATTATGGGGTGTCGCTGTTAATTACTCAGCAGACATTCGATCGCTTGATAAATCCGGGTGATTATGCTATTCGGGTAATTGATAAAGTTCAGGTTAAGGGTAAGTCTGAATGGGTGACTGTTTATGAAGTTTTTGATGCAGATTTGCCGGAAGTTAAAGCGGGGAAGTTAGCGACTCTGCAACTATTTACTGAGGCTTTGTCTTTGTACAATATGAATAGTTTTAGGCAAGCGGCGGGACTTTTTGCGGATTGTTTGCGGCAAAATCCGGGTGATAAGGTGGCTCGAATTTATTTGGAAAGGTGTCAATAGTTAGTTGACAGTTGACAGTTGACAGTTGTCAGTTGTCAGTTGTCAGTTGTTAGTTGTTAGTTGTTAGTTGTCAGTTGTTAGTTGGTGATTTTTAGTAATAACCAATGACTACTGATTGCTGACTAATGACTAATGACTAATGACTACTGACTACTGACTACTGACTAATTTGTTCGATCGGCAATTCTATGATAAACTCGGCTCCGTGGCCGAGTGCCGACACGCAGCTCAGTTTGCCACCGTGTTCTTGGACAACTTTGTAGGAAATTGACAGGCCTAAACCGGTGCCTTTGTCGGCGGGTTTGGTGGTAAAAAAAGCCTCGAATAACTGCTGGGAAACTTCTTCTGGCATACCGGGGCCGTTGTCAGAAATCCTAATTACAGCATTGGAGTTTTGGACTTCTGTCCTAATTTTAATCTTGCTGCGGTTAGCTTTGACTTCGGCAACTGAACGCCCTTCGTTGTATTCCTCGATCGCGTCGATCGCATTTCCGATCAAATTCATAAATACCTGATTGATTTTCCCAGCATAACACTCAACCAAAGGCAAATTTCCATAGTCCTTAATTACCGCAATTTCGGGATAGTTACCTCTGGCTTTCAGGCGACTTTGCAGAATCAGCAACGTTCCTTCAATCCCTTCGTGCATGTTAACTTTGCTCATTTGAGAATCATCTTTGCGGGAGAAATTTCTGAGCGATCGCACGATTTCCCGAATGCGATCGGCCCCAACCTGCATCGAAGACATCGCTTTCGGCAAATCTTCTAGCAGAAACTCTAATTCGATATCCTTAATTTTATTTTGAATTGCTGCCGGCGTCTGCGGGCAGTGCTGCTGGTACATATCGATCAAATTCAGCAAATCTTCCGTGTAGTGGCCGACGTGAACGAGATTGCCGCAGACGCTGCTAACGGGATTGTTAATTTCGTGAGCAACACCAGCTACCATTTGACCGAGTGTAGACATTTTCTCAGTGTGAATCAATACCGCTTGAGTTTGCTGCAATTCGTGCAAAGTATTTTCGAGCTGAAGTTTTTGTTGGGTTAACTCTGTTTGCGATCGCAGCAAGGCTTCTTCACTGCGTTTCTGCTCAGAAATATCAGTAATTAACCCTTCCAAAGCTATCAATTCTCCCGAATCGGAAAACACTCCCAAACCTTGCTCCCAAACCCATTTTAATTCGCCGTTTTTAGAAGTAATTCGGTAATTTAGCTGATAGGGTCGATTTTCTTGCAAAGCAACTTGCACGGCATTCCACAAATTATCGCGATCGTCCGGGTGAGTCAATTCCGAGAGAGAAATTTGCCGAGTGCCGATAAATTCTTCAGGAGAATAGCCAGCTAACTGATAACAACCTTCGCTGACAAACTCCATACTGCGATCGGCATCGTTGCGAAAACGGTAGGCCATCCCTGGTAAATTGCTCATCAGCGTCGCCAAAGCCCGCTGGCTTTCCCGTAGGGCTTCTTCGGCGTGTTTGCGATCGGTAATATCCGTCATCACCGCCAGCATACAGAGTTCGCCCTCCAAATTAATCAATTCCGCTGACAGCAAACACACCACCACCGATCCCGACTTCATCCGAAACTCGCATTCCTGATTGCGAACAACACCTTGTTCGTGCAAACTTTGTCTAAAATTAAGTCTGTCTTGAGGCCTTACCCAAATATTTAACCCCGGTACTGTATTCCAGGTCGTTTCTTCTAAAGCGTAGCCAGTCATCGACAAGAAACTATCATTAACTTCAATAAAACGGCCCTCACCAAAAGTAGTAATAATCATCGGATCGGGGCTTGATCTAAAAGCTTTAGAAAACTTTTCTTCCGATAAACTCAACTTTTTAATAGCCTCTTCCAACTGACTTGTCCGCTCTTTAACCCGGCATTCCAATACCTCATTAGCCTGCTTCAGGGCTTCCTCAGCCTGCACCCGATAAGTGATATCGCGCACCACGCCTTGCAGCCCTATTTTGCCGCCGATATCCATAGAAGTTAGCAGCACTTCCGCCGGAAACTCAGAACCATCCAAACGGCAGTGCCGCCAGTCAAAACGGCAATTTCCCGATCGCAGAGCCGTATTAATTCGCTCTTGAGAAAGACTCCTAGAATCTTGTCCGTCCGGTTGCAACAGCGGGCTGAACTCCGAAGGATGCTTGCCGCAAAACTCCGACTCAGTGCTGCATCCAAATAACTTTAAAGTCGCCGGATTGCAATCCAAAAAACCCTCTTCGTCTAGCAGCATTACCGCATCAGTCGTCGATTCGTACAAAGTGCGAAACTTTTTTTCCGACGCCTGCAAAGAAGCAATCAACTGCATCTTTTCCTCAGCCGCCCGCTTTTGCTCAGTAATATCCTGCATTACTTGAGAAAAGCCCTGCAACTTTCCCCTTTCATCGCGCAAAGGAGTAACAATAATATTCGCCCAAAATCGCGATCCGTCTTTGCGAAGCCGCCAGCCTTCATTTTCGTATCTACCTTCTGCCACTGCCCGGATTAGTTTTTCTTTGTGCTTGCCGATTTCAAGATCTTCTTGAGTGAAAAAACACTCCGAATTATTGCCGACTATTTCATGCGCTCTGTATCCAAAAATGCGTTCTGCACCCGAATTCCAGCTAGCTACATACCCATCAGGATCTAACATGAATATAGCGTAATCCTTAACGCCTTCAATTATTAAGCGCAGGCGTTCTTCGCTTTCTCGAAGTGCAGATTCTGCTTGCTTGCGCTGGGTGATATCTTCTACAAAACCTTCGTAGTAGAGTAATTTACCCGCTTCATCGCAGACAGCCCGCGCATTTTCAGCGATCCAAATTATTGTTCCGTCTCGGCGATAAATCTGCGACTCAAAATCCGATACGATGCCCTGTTCTTGCAAAGCAGAAACAAACTGATCGCGCCGATCGCGATTGACGTAAAGCTGATCGCTGATATCAGTCAGACTGCCCATCAATTCTGCGGCGGAATTATATCCGTAGATGCGAGCCAAAGCTGGGTTAGCGCTGATGTAGCGACCCTCTTGGGTTGTTTGAAAAATGCCCGACACAGCATTTTCAAACATACTATAATATTTTGCTTCCATTTGGTGCAGTGCCTCCGCGACATTTAGGCATTCTATCGCTTTATTTTCTAATTTTTGATTTCCCACTTGTGAATACCCTGCTCTTGTGTGTGAGTTGAATATTTTTGGTCTACCGCCTGTTAAATTTGAGCCGTTATTTAGGCTGAAAGATGGTGTGTCGCAGCCGGATACGAGTGTGTTTATTGATCTGTCCTAGTGGACTGTTAGTTGTTAATAGTTGCTGCGGAAAGTTTAGGTGCTCCGGTATTTATTTGAGGGTTGACTGGCTGTCACGATCGCATTGGCATATCGATCGGCCTGCGGTGCAGGTGTTCGAGCAAAACCGGCTCCTTAAAATCTCCCTGAATATATTAGCAGTTGAATACCCTGAAATAAGTTAGTAGCAAGGATGTTGTTACAATAAAAGGCAGCGACTTTTACAACCGCAAGACTCTATTTTTAGGATTTGGGTGAGAGTACGATCGACTCTTACCCGAGGCAACTAACCCGCCTGTATGAGCTAAACGCTCGCTTTCCTTGCTGTCAGTCGATTTGTGATTTTAGATTTTAGATTAAAGAATTGACTCCACAGATGAATCTGGGGCTCTCCTAATGTCTAAAATTTTTTGCTCTCCACAACTCCTGTCGGAAACTTTTATCGGTATTTGGGTGCTCTGAGTTACTGTTAAGTATTATTGCTGATAGATAATACAGCAGACTGCTGGCAGTTGTACGATCTGGGGTTTATATGTAAAGTTGGCACAACAATAGGGTAATTGTTGTATCAAAAAATTCATATTCTGCTGCTGCGGGCGGAAAAATTCTGTAGCGGTGCTGGCATTTGGGCAAAAATATGGGCCCGATCGCGCAAAATGTGGTCGGCAAGTCTGGTAAAATCCCGATCGATTCTCGGTTTAGCCGCAAAGCTCGATCGGGCTAAATTTGACTAGAAACTAATAAATGACAGATTCTCCTCTACTAGCAACGCCAGAGTTATCCCCTGCTTCAACCCAGACGGCGGATTCTCCTCCGTGGCCAGCCATCCTGCAACAACTACTAGACAGACAATCTCTCTCACGCCCCACTGCAGCCAACTTAATGCAGGGATGGCTCGCAGAAGCGATTCCCCCCGTCCTCTCAGGAGCAATTTTAGCGGCTCTCCAAGCAAAAGGCATCTCTCCCCAAGAATTGGCAGGAATGGCTCAGGTATTGCATTCTCAGTCGCTTGCAGGCGAGTCGGAGAGCGTTTTCAATCCCAAACCCTCAATTTCCAATCTCAAATTAATTGATACTTGCGGCACAGGTGGCGACGGCGCTTCCACGTTTAACATTTCCACTGCTGTAGCTTTTGTGGCCGCCGCCGGCAAAGTTCGAGTTGCGAAACACGGAAATCGATCGGCATCAAGCAAAGTGGGTTCTGCTGACGTGTTGGAAGCACTCGGAGTCAACCTCAACGCCGATCCCGCGAAGGTTAGAGCTGCGGTAGACTCTGTGGGCATCACCTTTTTATTTGCCCCTGGGTGGCATCCCGCACTTAAGGCTGTAGCGTCGCTCCGGCGCACTTTGAAGGTGCGGACTATTTTTAACCTATTAGGGCCGCTCGTCAATCCTCTGCGCCCTACAGGGCAGGTAATCGGGGTGTTCGATCCAAGTCTGGTATCAACTATTGCCCAAGCTTTGGGCGAGTTGGGGACTGACTTGGCGATAGTCGTTCACGGCCGAGAAAAGTTGGATGAGGCGGGTTTGGGTGATGTGACTGATTTGGCGGTTTTGTCGGGCGGCGAGGTGGAACTGACTACTTTACACCCGGAACAGGTAGGATTGACACCAAGTGCGATCGGCTCGTTAAAAGGCGGAAATGTTGAGGAAAACGCCGAGATTTTGCGGAACGTTTTGCAAGGCAAAGGTACGCCCGCACAAATGGATGTTGTAGCTTTGAATGCCTCTTTGGCTTTTCAGGTGGGAGGTGCAATTCCTATGGGTTCCCACGCAGCAGGAGTTTCTCTGGCTAAGGACATTTTATTGAGCGGCGAATCTTGGTTGAAGTTGCAGCAGTTGATTGAGTTTTTGAAATGAAGTCAGTTGTCAGTTGGGAGTTGGCAGTTGACAGTTGACAGTTGACAGTTGACAGTTGACAGTTGACAGTTTTTATATCAAATCCGGGTTTGCCATCCCCATGAGGACTCGGCGGTTGAAACCGCTACTACACAAACAAAGTCCGCCTTCGCGGACTAAGAAATAAACGGGATATTTAAGGCGGATTTGGTATTAGTTGTTATTTGTAGCAACTAACAACTAACCACTAATTTCTTTTTAAGAGCGCGATCGAAATTCAATGACATCTTGCTTAATAGTCACATCTTTATTACCAAAAAAGTCGTGTCCCAACAGTCCGATATCTAGGGATGGCGAGACTGCGACAACTACATTGTTAACTGCCAGACCACCTGCTTCCATAGAAGTCAGGCGACCGAGGGGAAAAGTAGCCACTCCGTTGGGAGTTTGTGCTTGCACTGTTCCCTGGAGAACAACGCCCAAGGCTTTAGCCATTGCTGGTGTAATTACTGTGCCACTAGCTCCAGAATCTACCATCATCTCGAACTTTTGTTTGCCGTTAAACGTGACTTCTATGACCGGGATATTAGCCTCTCGGCGTTTGATTTTTGCCTGAAACACTCCCGACTTTGCCGCCGCCGAAGTGGTGGGAGTCAATCCTTCGGGTAGAAAACCGCAGACTGATTGGCTGAGGTTGAGGGTTCGGCCTGACGAGCTCCGCATGAAGCATCCCTCACTTTCTTGAGCAACTGCTGGCGAGGAGTTGGCAACAGTCCCTATTAAAATTGAGCTGCTCAGAGAAATAACTGTTGTTACAAGCAGTAACGGTTTGCACAGTTTTTGAGAGTTCAGTAGAGGCTTGTATAAGTTTGAGAGTAAAGGCAAGGGAGATTTACTAGCCATAGTTTCGTTAAACGGTGTAGCTCGATCGTAACAGCGACAACTGCCTTTTGGTATAGATTTGGTAGAGATATAGAATTTCCGCCCGCCGCCTAAGCTGCTGGCAGATCAATTGCTAGCGCAGGGGGAGATGCAGAATTTGCACTTATTGCTGCTTTTTGATTGCCTGTGGCATAAGTGCCTTCTGCCTCCGGCCTCCGGCATAAGTGCCTTGCTTTTCCGAACCCTTGCACAAATTAAAATAATATCTGTACATTGCCGACTAGCATCAAATCCCTGGCAGTGGTAAGAATTAAACCAAACGAAAGTAATTAAGGATGCCATGTCACTTTCAACTGCACAACCCGCTCTCTTAGTCCTGGCTGACGGTACTGCTTACCGCGGCTGGTCGTTTGGCGCTGACGCCACCGTCGTTGGCGAGGTAGTATTTAATACGGGAATGACGGGCTACCAAGAAGTATTGACCGATCCCAGCTATTGCGGTCAAATTGTAACTTTTACTTATCCAGAATTGGGCAATACCGGGGTAAATCTTGAAGACGAAGAATCCTCGCGCCCGCAAATTCGGGGTGCGATCGCCCGGAACGTATGCAGCAGGCCCAGCAACTGGCGCTGCTCGCAATCTCTGCAAGACTACCTAAAACAGTACGAGATCCCCGGAATTTACGGGATAGACACCCGCGCCCTCACTCGCAAAATTCGCACGGTGGGAGCGATCAACGGTGGCATTTCGACCACGATTCTCGACCAGGCGGAACTTTTGGAGCAAGTGCAAGATGCCCCCAGCATGGACGGGCTGAATCTGGTGCAGGAAGTCACCACTCGCGAGGTTTACGAGTGGTCTGAAGCCACAGATGCGGTTTGGGAGTTCAGTCCTACAGTCAAACCTGCTAACGGCAAAATGTGGACGGTGGTAGCGCTAGACTTTGGGATCAAGCGCAATATTCTGCGGCGTTTGGCGAGTTACGGCTGTCGGGTAATTGTTGTACCCGCCGACACGTCAGCCGAGGCAATTCTCAAATACAACCCGGATGGCATTTTTCTGTCCAACGGGCCCGGAGATCCGTCGGCGGTAACGGAAGGAATCGCGACTGCAAAAGCTCTGTTAAAGTCGGACAAACCCGTATTCGGCATCTGCATGGGACACCAAATTTTGGGACTTTCCTTGGGCGCAGAAACTTTTAAACTTAAGTTCGGCCATCGGGGATTGAATCATCCAGCGGGTTTAACTGAGCAAATAGAAATTACTAGCCAAAATCATGGTTTTGCGATCGACCCCGATTCCCTAGTCCCGGAAGTAGAAATTACTCATCTCAATTTGAACGATCGCACCGTAGCCGGATTGAAGCATAAAACTCTGCCACTGTTCTCAGTGCAGTACCACCCAGAAGCCAGTCCGGGCCCGCACGACGCCGACTATTTATTCGATCGATTCGTGCAGTCAATGCGAGACAATCAGAAAGTAGCCAGCAGTAAATAGTCCGCAGTCAGCAGTCAACCGTTAATGACTGCTGCCTCAAAAAAACTAAAAACCACTGACCAAAAAAAACTGTAGACAAAAGACCAAAAAACTCCTATAATGAAGCCTCGACTTTAAGCCATATCTAGCTAGGAGGGTGTCATTTCTGAGTCATTGACCCTGACCGTTAGCCTCAGAGGCACTCGCGAAGTCAGGAATAACTGTCAGTTATTTCGCCTGACGGGCCTGCTGGACGCTTTTTCTGAGGCCACTTTTCGGAAGGTAATAAGCAAATGTATTGACGACGGCCCAAAACACGTAATTTTGGACTTGTCTCAGATAGACTTTGTGGATAGTTCAGGCTTGGGCGCACTTGTGCAACTTGTCAAAAAAGCCCAAACCTTGGAAGGGACTTTGCAAATTGTCTCAAATCCCCGCGTAACTCAGACTGTTAAACTGGTTCGCTTAGAGAAATTTTTGTCTTTGCAGCCTTCGGTTGATGAGGCGGTAAAAAACGTCAAGGATGCTTGACGCCAAAGTGGATTAAATTAGCTATCCGGTTCTAAACGCTGGATAGCAAATTTTTATTTTTTTGCTGGTAAAACAATACCAATTTACCCAGAAGCTGCGACACGCGCCAGCCGCTATTTCCCCGATGCTTAGAGTTTCGGTGGATGGGCAGTAAAATATGTGTGGCAAACACGCGGAAAAATGGTATAAAAATTAGAGCATCCCGATTTGGTAAAAAGCCTTTTTTAGGAGTGCGATCGTCGCGCCAAGCTTTGCCTATATATCTCGCTTCGCGATCGGACAGCGAACACTCCTGTGAAAGCTATAATTGCTGAAGTAACGAAAGACGAAATAAGTAAGTGACTAGAAAAACCAAGCTGTGCGGAAGTTTTATTTAAAAAAGTATGTCGCCGGAAGCAGATGACGGGCTCAAACTGAGTCTGACGGATATCAGTTTAAATCGAGTGCATCCTGCGAGGGCTACACCAGCAGAAATAGAAAGAATTTCGCCCGCAGCCTGGGCATATTTGGGAGATGCAGTGTACGAACTCTACGTTCGGAGTTCGTACTTAGTGCCACCCAGAAGATTGCAAGCTTATCACGAATTAGTGGTGGGGCAAGTACGAGCCGAAACTCAAGCGCGTCATTTGCGATCGATCTCTCCTTACTTGAACAGTACAGAATTAGCAATTGTCAAGCGCGGCCGCAATGCTGCAGCGGGCCGTTCTAAGCGAGCAGATCCAGAGATATACCAACAAGCCAGCAGCTTAGAAACTTTGGTCGGATATTTGTATCTCACCGATCCCGAAAGATTGACCGAACTTCTGGCACTTTTAGATCTTGAGACTTAAAGGATTTAGCAGTTAAGAGTTGGGAGTGGGTAGGGATTAATTAACCATCCTGGCACGGCTAACACAAAACAGCAAAAATCTCGATCGGCAAAACAGGATTTATCAGTTATTAACTAGCAATTTGAACACAGCAAAATCCTTGCTCCCTCCCTAGAATATCTAAAATCTCAAAGCTCCAAGATGGCTCCCTCAATCAAGAATCTCACATCTACAATCTACAATCGATTAGCCTTCAGCCAAAACGTTTGACCACAAGAAACCAATGAGAAAATTTACCAGACCAAACTCCTCGCGATCGAATTCCGACAGCAAGCCATTCAAAAGCGAAGGCCGCCGTCAGGACTCACAACCATCCTCTCCCCGCTTTGAACGCAAGCCCCGTCCCGACACTCGCGGAGTAGACGCGCCTCAAAAGCGATCGACCTTCGCCCCGCAATCACGAGAAATGCCCGTGAGAGCAATTTTCAAACGGAGAGTCGATTCCGACAGCCAACCGGAAATTCGCAGAAATAATCATTTCAAAGATAGAGACAGCAGCCCGCAGGAATCCAGGGGCAATTATTACCAAGACAGAGACAGAGACAGAGACAGCAGCCCGCAGCCGGCCCGCAACAATTTCCGAGACAGAGACAGCAGCCCGCAGCCGGCCCGCAACAATTTCCGAGACAGAGACAGAGACAGCAGCCCGCAGCCGGCCCGCAACAATTTCCGAGACAGAGACAGAGACAGCAGCCCACAGCGGGCCCGCAATAATTTCCGAGACAGAGACAGCAGCCCACAGGAATCCAGGGGCAATTATTACAAAGACAGAGACAAAGACAATAGCCCGCAGGAATTCCGGGGCAACCATTTCAGAGACAGAGACAAAGACAGAGACACTCGCCCTGTTGACACTGCCTCAAATACAGTCGTGCAACCAGACGCAGACACAGACGACATGATTTACGGCCGCCATGCGGTGCAAGCAGCTTTAGAAACAAACCAAGTCCTCAACCGGATCTGGGTTGTTCCCCACCTGCGCTACGATCCCCGCTTTCATAGCTTGCTAACCGAAGCCAAAACCAACGGCAGCATCATTGACGAAGTTGACGATTTGCGCCTTGACTACATCACGCGCAAAGCAAACCACCAAGGCGTAGCCGCTCAAGTATCAGCCTACGAATACCTGGATTTGAGCGAACTGATCGCAAAGGCTAAGTCGGCTTGCGAAGATCCAGTAATTGTGGTAGCAGAAGGACTCAACGACCCGCACAATCTAGGGGCGATTATTCGCACCGCAGAAGCATTGGGATCTCAGGGGATGGTTATTCCGCAGCGGCGGGCTGTTGGGATTACCTCGGCAGTGAGAAAAGTGGCAGCAGGGGCATTGGAAAGCCTGCCCGTGGCGAGGGTTGTCAATCTTAACCGGGCGCTGGAAGAACTCAAAGAGGCTGGATTCTGGATTTATGGCACTGCAGCAGGCGTCGGTCAATCTATAGAGACAGTCAAGTTCTCTGGGCCCACTGTTTTAGTGGTGGGTGGTGAAGCTGACGGTTTGAGCCTTTTGATACAGCGCGGATGTGACGGATTAGTTTCAATTCCTTTAAGGGGCCATACTCCTAGCCTGAATGTCTCGGTAGCAACGGGGATGGCTTTATACGAAATTTACCGTCAGCGCGGGCCCAAAAAGTTTCACGTACACGGATCGTAAAGGTGCTTGAAAAAAAGAGCACAACAGAGTAGTTTATTGTGGATGCCGCCCAGAATTGAGCAGCACCACACCCTGAACAAGTAAGGATAGCCGATCGACTTTCGTTACTTGTTCAGGCGAAAGTAGAAGGGGCTTTCCCTCTACGTTCAAACAGGAATTCGACACCAATCTATTTAGATATCAGCTTTAAATAGGTTTGGATCGGTTCTTGGTAGCAGTCAGCCACCTGTAAATAACAAAAACCTGTGTTCGCAGCACCCTGAAAACACCGTCAAATACATTAGAAAAGCAGATGAAAGAATTCTTGATTAGCTTGCTCAATTTTTTCGGATTGGCTTGGTGGGTTGAAGTTAAAACTTCAGCGCCGCGGTGCATTTACTATTTTGGCCCGTTCTTAACCGATGGAGAGGCGGAATCTGCAAAAGCAGGATATGTAGAAGACATAGAAAATGAAGGGGCAGAAGGTGTTAATGTGTCGATTCACCGCTGCAAACCAATTACTTTGACTGTTGCAGAAGATTTGGGAAAGTTTGGTGATGGAGGGCTGTTGCCTGTTTAGAGCGGTCAGTAGAAACATGGGGGTATGGGGGTTTTGAGTTTTGAGAGGGCTACACTTCCCTCGGAACGTTGTGCGGTTTTGAGTTGTGAGTTGTAACCTCAAAACTCTTGACTGTTGGGTGATAAATTGCTTGTGACACACTCAAAACTCAACACTCGCAATTGCCAACTGCTTCGGGATGACTCTCAATCCAATGATCGATGTCTGCGAGTACCCGATCGGGAATTTCCCAAGGGAACAAGTGGGCTGTATTTGGATAGCACTGCCACTGACAATTGTGGAGGTGGCGGGCTGTTTCTAAACTGGATGCCGAGGTGATGTGCCGATCGGCTTCTCCGGCCAACACCAAGCTCGGACATTGAATGTCGCCCAGGTGGATCAGTCGATCGTATCCAGCCCTCAGAGCGGTATTTAACGCCTTGGTGGCCGGGTTGGAAGTCTTTAGGTAGGCGGGGGTACCTGCCTGTGCTAAGTAGCGGTAAGGGGTGGCTTTCTGCTGCTGTATCAAGTAGCGAAAGAGCGATCGGCTCGCAAAAGTATCAATATTCCACTGCCAACCGGGTAGGGCCCAATTGATAATTCCGGCTAAACCAGTGTAAAGGTTATCTTGCCAAGAGATGGGAGGGTGACTTCCTCGCGGTTTTGCTGCGGATGCAAGGAGAATCAAACCGGTGACTCGCTGGGGATATTTCATGGCTAATTCCAGGGCTAAAATCCCTCCCAAAGACCATCCGATCACCAAACATCGATCGACTCCTAATCTATCTAATAGTGCTTCTAAATCGACCAGATGATCGGTCATTTCAAAGAAAGTTGAGGTGCGGCTGTTGCCGTATCCGCGCAAGTCGGGGGCGATCGTTTGGAAGCGTTTTGATAGGTGCTCTGTGAAAACCGACATACAATCGCCGGAACCGGGATGGCCGTGCAAGCAGAGAATCGGAAACCCTTTGCCTTTGACGGAAACACTGAGTTGTTGATGCGGCATTTTTTAACTGTTTGGGCGGTGCGTTGTCCCCCGCTGTAAATTGTATATTCCAGCGGTTAAAAGCTGGGGTTTCGGACAATGTAATCGGCAATTTTAGAAATAGACTGGCGCATTTGTATATCGCCACTGCGGCTATCAATCACAGTCATTACATAGGCTTCGCCGTCAATGCTCATCGCTAAAGTTGTGCCGAGCACCCAGGAATTTTGGCCTGTTTTTTCCCCCAACCACTGAGCTTTCGTTCCTTCCAAGGCGGCAAATCCCAGAGCGTGATCGTACTGGCGGTTGAGAGTTTCTATTAACAGTTTAGCACCGGGTGTTTCGCCGTTGTAAATTTGCACCATCATTTCGGTGAGTTCGTTTGCAGTCACACGGTTGCGACCCGAACCGGGGTTGGAGGGCATAATTCTTTCCCCCATCAATTTGAAGTTGACGCGGGTGACTTCGTAGCCGGTATTATCTAAATATTGATTGATGTAATCCGAACCTAAATAATCGATTAGTTGATTGGTGGCGATATTGCTGCTGCGATAGATCATTTCTTCTAACAGTAGCTGTAGCGGGTAATTGCGATTGGAGGTAATCTTTGCCGATGCGTCTTCAGTGAAATTACCCCGATTGACGAATACTTCCTGGTTCAGACTAATTTTTTCTTTTTCGACTTTTTGCATCAGGGCGACAGCAATCGGCAATTTAATTAAGCTGGCCGGACTGACAGGAGGTACATCGCCCCGGAGGTTTACGCACTCTCTAGAAAGGTTGCAAATACCGATCGAAGCTTGAGCAGACAAACCGCTTTCCCGGGCAAGCGTACCCAAAAAATCAGATTTTGCTTGCTGCACTTGAAAGGTTGCTGCTGTTAAATTTTCCCGGTATTCTTGAGCTTTTGAGGCAGTGAGGGAAGCTACAAATGAATTTTGAGGAACTTCCTGCAAGTTGTTGAGGGCCTGGTTCCACAAAAATTGAGTTTGCTGCGAAGATTCGATCGACTTATTTTGCTGCCGTTTAGTTTCTACGGCTCGGTTGGCTAAACGGACTGCTTGCTGTAAGTTGTCGTTAGCCCTCTGTTCTACTAATATTTGAGCTTCCACCGCTTGCAACTGCTGTAGCAGTTGTTCTTGAGGATTAGCCGCGAAGGGAACTAAGCCGGAAAGGATGGTTGGTTCTGGGGAGGGAGATGAGGGTTGTTCTAATTCGGTGATCAGCCGATCGCGAATTTTGTAGAGTTCGTCTAAGGAACGCGGGTTAGATGATTGAGAGAATGAACTTGCGATGGTTAACATCTGAACCAGTCCAATGCCGGCTACTACTGCCGCCATCTTGTTGGCGATCGACAAAAAACGCCTGATCTCTGGCATATTTAACATCCTCAACACAACCAAATTCTATATAAGCAGCTATTGTTACATCAGTCAAACGGTTTTAGATCTTAGATAGGAGAACAAATCTAAAATCTAAAATCTAAAATCGTTTGATCGCGCCAATGTGGCAAAATAACCAAAATAAAGGGAGCGATCGCACGAAGGCAATCAACCCCCTCTAAATATTGCGAACTATCTACTTTCTGCGCCGCCGTCGCCAGTCAGCACCCAACCGCTTGAGATAATCCCAGCCGCGTTGGGGCCAGACATGATCGCTACCAATCTTTTCGGCAATCCAGCGAGCGACTTTGGGGCCTGTCCAGTCTCCGCCGTCGGGGGCAGATCCTTGCAGCGCTTGTCGCAGTTCTTCTTGCTGTTCAGGATTCAGCAAGGATTTCGCAGGAGGGGGCTGGCGGTCTCCGCTGCGATTTCTCACAGAGTTAGGCCCTTCTCGGTTGTAGCGCTGGACAATTTCTTTGGCATAGTCGTAGTTGAGGCCTACGACTTGGGCTGCTTGTTTGATAGTCCAATTTCTGGAAACTAACAGCAGCAAGTGCCAGCGGCGCGACTCTGTGGTGTTTTGTGCCTGCCGGTAGCGAATTTTGAGTTCCTCTGCCGTCAGGTGGGTTTCTAAGTGAGCTTTAGGTGGCATTCCTCCAACGGGGCATCGGGAACTTCTTACCATATATCTTTGGTTTTGGGGATAATTCCGGATGAAATTATTTTCCTGGGGATCGTGGTGGCAAATACCTAGCTTTTTTTAGCGCAGAGGCACGCAGCTAGTCGCACTTAAGGAAGGACTGCTGTTTTTTTGCAGGTGCGGGCAACAGGATACCTCGGCGTGGCGGTGAGCGTTCCGAGCTTTTTTGTGAATCCCAGATTTCTGACAGGCTTTTTGACCCGTGGCACAATGGGCGTGGATGGGAAAAGGTCGATCACTATTTTCTTCGATCGCGCAGTCGCCATTAATTCACTCGGATGACTGATAACTTTCAGTAATTTTTGACTAAAAAAGTGATCTTCATAATCTGGTTATAATTATTAGGGAATGTGCCGCCATAATCTCATATTTTATTCTCATAATTTTCTGTTAGCAGTTTAATTTTTTTTAATAGTCAGGAGGTGACTAATCTCGTAAAAAATTACCTTCAGATGCTTTGATATATGTTTTTACGAATAAATTGTATCCAACAAAAATGGTAAATTATTCTCAGGTAATATCTTAATATTATCTGAATATATTTCCCGGAATAAAGCAGTCACAATCTGGGATGAGTGTATTTCTTATGCCATTTTCTGATACCATAAATCCTGGGTTTCGTTGAATAGAAGCTGGATTATAATATTTTATAATTTAGAGGACAGAATTGGGACTGACTGATTTCCTAATGATTATGATATTGCATACACATTCTTGGAGGTAGAACCTAATTATGTAGGAGCAGTATTGCACACCTTACCCCTTACTTATATAAATCTCGCGTCAAACCACTTTTTGCATCAGTCCTGATACAGTTGCATTATTGGTTTGTTAAAAGAGTAGGTAAAAAACTTGATCGCTATTTTGTGTTAGGTGCGATTTGGGGAATTTAATCTATTGTAGATAAAATGACCGATCGCGCGTTAGCGGAGCCCTCTTCGAGGCTCGAACTTTCGCCACAAAAATAGCCGACTTTGCCTTCGGGCTGTAAGCAGGTACAATTGCCAGTTATATTAACTGTATTGTCTCAAAGTAGAAATGATAAAGGTACGAGCATGGCATCCATCCGCGAGTTGCACCGACAACTGGTCAATAAAGAACGCTCTGCTGTGGAAATTACTCAAGAAGCATTAGACCGAATTACCCAGCTAGAGCCGAAGTTGAAAAGCTTTCTGTGCGTGACAGCAGACAGCGCATTGGCGCAGGCCCATAAAGTGGATGCCCAAATCGCAGCCGGAGAGCAAATTGGCCTGTTGGCCGGCATCCCGATCGCCGTTAAAGATAATATGTGTACCGAGGGCGTTCCCACAACCTGCGCCTCTCGAATTTTGGAGAATTTTGTTCCTCCCTACGATGCCACCGTCGTCTCGAAACTCCAAGCAGCCGGTGCGGTGATTGTGGGTAAGGCGAATATGGACGAGTTTGCAATGGGGAGCTCGACGGAAACTTCTGCTTATCAAGTTACCGCGAATCCTTGGGACTTGGAGCGCGTTCCCGGAGGGTCTTCTGGCGGTTCTGCCGCAGCGGTAGCCGCTGGAGAATGCGTCGTGAGTTTGGGTTCGGATACTGGGGGCTCAATCCGCCAACCTGCTGCTTTTTGCGGGTTGGTGGGGCTGAAACCGACTTATGGGTTGGTTTCTCGCTACGGTTTGGTGGCCTATGCTTCTTCTCTCGATCAAATCGGACCCTTTGGCCGGACTGTTGAGGATACGGCGATTTTGTTGGGGGCGATCGCCGGTTATGATCCGAGAGATTCTACGAGTCTTAATGTCCCAATTCCTGACTATGCTCAAGCTTTAAGACCCAGTTTGCGACCAAAGGGTCAGATTAGAATTGGTGTAATTAAAGAAACTTTTGGTGTCGGGTTGGAATCGGGGGTTAAAGACGCTGTTACTAAGGCGATCGAGCAATTTCAACAATTGGGCGCAGAAATTCAAGTTATTTCTTGTCCCCGGTTCCGCTACGGTTTGCCCACTTACTACATCATTGCTCCCTCGGAAGCTTCGGCAAATTTGGCGCGATATGATGGAGTCAAGTACGGTTTCCGATCTCCAGATCCCGATAATCTTTTGGATATGTATGCCAAAACCCGCTCTCAAGGGTTCGGTGCGGAAGTTAAACGCCGGATTGCGATCGGCACTTACGTATTGTCGGCTGGATATTACGATGCCTATTATCTAAAAGCTCAAAAAGTTCGGACTTTGATTAAAGAAGACTTTGAAAAAGCTTTTTCTCAAGTTGATGTTTTAGTCTGTCCCACTGCTCCTACTACCGCATTTAAGGCAGGCGAAAAATTCAATGATCCTCTGAGTATGTATTTGTCAGATTTGATGACTATTCCCGTGAATCTTGCTGGTTTGCCAGCTTTGAGTTTGCCCTGCGGATTTGATGATAAAGGACTGCCCGTGGGTATACAACTGATTGGCAATGTTTTGCAAGAGTCTCGGCTATTTCAAGTGGCTCACGCTTACGAACAGTCTACGAATTGGCACTTACACCACCCGGAATTGGATTAATTTTTGAAAATGGGCGGAATGCTGCGGCGGAAGTTAGTAATCGATCTTGGCTAATTGTCTGAATTAATCATTTGCCATTAGCTTTTGAGCGATCTCTAATTTCCCGCGTGCTCTATCTATGAACAAGTTGCTAGTATTCCTTTTGTCTAAATCGCTAATAGCTTTTGGGATAGTTTTGGCCGTTGCTTATTCTGCTGCTTGTGTATTCCTATTTGTAGCCCAAGGTAAGTTTATCTTTTTTCCTGCGCGGGCGATCGAAACTACGCCAGATGATTTTCAGTTGAAATATCAAGATGTCTGGCTGCCAATTCCAACTAAAACAGGCGCGGTGGACAGCGTGCACGGGTGGTGGATTCCTGCCTCGGAAACCCCCCCCAAGGTTCCGGGAGAAGTCAGAAAGGCCGTTCGGGTTCACCCATCGGAAACCCCTCTTACTCCTCCCCTTAACAAGGGGGGGCTGGGGGGGGTTCCGGTTCATCCCCTTAACAAGAGGGGGTTAGGGGGGGTAGTTTTGTACCTGCACGGCAATGCTTCAAATGTGGGAGGAAATGTCGAACACGCTTATCGATTTCATCGATTAGGTTTGTCGGTATTTGTGATGGATTATCGTGGTTATGGAAAAAGCCAGGGCGATTTTCCGAGTGAATCTCAGGTTTATGAGGATGCTCAACTTGCTTGGGATTATTTGGTGAAACAGCGGGGGATTAACCCGAATCAAATTTATATCTACGGTCATTCTTTGGGAGGGGCAATTGCGATCGATCTAGCCGTGCGTCACCCGGAGGCGGCGGGGTTAATCGTAGAAGGCTCTTTTACTTCGACACGGGCGATGGTGAATTTCCAAAAAGGGCTGTTTTGGATGTTTCCGATCGATGTTTTGCTGACACAGCGGTTTGATTCTCTTTCAAAAGTCGATCGCCTGCAAATGCCTGTGCTGTTTATTCACGGGACTGCTGACAATGTAGTTCCAGTCGAAATGACCAAAAAACTGTTTGAGGCAGCACCTGAACCCAAACAGCTTTACATAGTTCCTGATGGAGGTCACACTAATGTGGCACATATCGGGGGCGCAGAATATCTGCAAATACTGAGCCGATTTTTAGGTTCTTCAAAGTAGATAAAAGCTATTGGCGGTAACAGGTTAAGTTTGATATCTGTACCGCCTACTCGCCCTTCTAACAGTACATATTAAACAGAGTAGTGATGGCGATGATACTGCTTAGTATAACCTTAATACATTCAGCCACCAGTCATTCAAGGCATAGCAGTAATTACAGTAATTGTTCGTGCTTATAGCTTGTTCTTTCTTAACTTCGCAGCCTCGCCGAGATGTTGTTCTGTTCGGCATCCGGGCGCCGCAGAGATTGGCATCTGTGAGATTAGTTTTGTTCAATCTCGCATCGGTCAAGTCGGCCGCTCTGAGGTCGGCACCGCTGAGATTTGCACCGCTTAAATCGGCTTCTTGGAGGTCAGCACCGGTGAGATTTGCACCACTTAAATCGGCATTTCTCAGGTCGGTTCTATTTAGTTTGGCGGCGCTCAAATTACTGCATTTTAAGTTAGCCAACTGGAGGGATGCGCCTCGAAGAGAACTCTCGCTGAGGTTAGCATTTTCTAAGTTTGCTCCCCTGATGTCGGCCCTGCTCATGTCGGCTTTGCTGAGGTCGGCGTCGGCCAAAAAGGCGTTTCTCATGTTGGCGTTGTTTAAATTAGCTTCCATTAAGTCAGCCGCAGTCAAGTCGGCATCAACTAAGTCGGCCCTGCTGAGAGTGGCGCGGCTCAAGGAAGCGCCAAACAAATCTGCACGGCTCAAGGAAGCGCCAAATAAGTCGCATCCGGGACATCCTCTGGTTTCTAGCAGCCGCTTGACTAGAGACAGATTTTGAGCTTGTAAGGGAAGTGCGGCGCAAAATGGGAGTAGCAGTATCGCTGCAGCCAGAATTGTCAGTTTGATTTTGGTCATAGTCTGGGTAAGTCCTGTAACTGCCTTTCATCACCGAGTTGTCTGCTGGACTTACACGCGCGGGCCCAAAAACCCGGTTTCCTCGTTAATTTCTCGCTGTCCAACCCAATATTCTTAGCAAAAACCGGCTTGTTGGCGTAAGTCCTAGTCTAGTGCATTGACGCGGCTCGACGGTGTAAGGTTCGATCGCGCTCACGGATATTACTTACGCCTTTGGCATGAGAGCACTTCCAGGCTCCCTTCCAGCTTCCAACGGCCCGAAGCCGGCGCTCAAGGCCAGGGATTATGGAGCTTGCGACGGCTGCGACAAGTCACCGACTCCGACAACGGATAAGTATTTGTAATCGATGCACTTGGATTTGGCTGCCGAGGGCGTGAGTTCTCCGTACAGGCGAGAGCTAAATAAGCCAATTGGCTTAGACTCTTAAGACATATTGCTGATGCGCTGCCTTCTAAAAGAAGATAGCATTTTTGTGTGATCCCCGAAATAATACCGAGCCAGCAAGTATAAAAAAAAATACCACGTGTCTCGGCGGGTGGGAAAATTGGGTACAGCTAATACTTTCAGATGAGGAAAATAGATGTCGAACAGCATAGATCAACTTGCAGAAGGCGGCAGGGGGATCAAACTCATGTGGCAGATTGCAGACGAGCTCAGTTACACCCGGACTCTCGACAATCGAAATTGTTTGTCGCTGAGCAAAAGCTACGAAGTAGAAAGTCGCACTGGCTCCCAAAATATAAAAAAAGCTAGCGTTTTAGATGGGTTAATGAATTTATTAAACACCTGGGATTGGCAGACTGAAAAACAGCAGGAAGAAGAGCTGCATGAAACTTGTGTGCAACATATTAGCCTGCAAGTCAACACAGATGTCAATGCTTTCACTCAAGTTTTGTTGTGGTTTGAACAGTTGAAAGATATATCGCTCCCCAATGAAGTTTGGTGGGACTTGCAGTTGGCGTTGGCTGAAGGTTTCACTAATGCAGTTCGCCACGCTCACAAAAATCTACCAGTAGAAACTCCTGTTCAACTGGAAAGTAGGGTGTTTAACGGACGGTTGGAACTCAAAGTTTGGGATTGCGGGCCGTGTTTTGATTTTGATGCTAAGCTCAAGGAAATTCTGGCAGCAGATAGAAATAACGGCTTGGATTTAGAGGTTTTGAACGATGCTTGCTTGATGCCGAGCAGACAGAAAACTTTGGCACCGTCTCTATTTCTAATTGCTGGGTAGCTTTGGAGTGAGAGACAATTAACAGACTGGCACGGTGCAAAATGTGTTATGCTGAAAACGGTGTTAGGGGAAAAGTTACGGGTTTTGTCTCCGCGTGGGTGAGGGGTTTTGAATACTGCCAACCTGCTGCGGCTTGGGTTAAGAGCTATGGTCTTGGGTGATTCTATAGCGCTTTGATAGAAACGGGTGCATCTGTCTAATTAAATATTAAAAACCAAACATTAAAAGTTAAAAATTATTAACACTAATTTGTGATATTTTAATTTATCATAGTATCTGGTCGCTCACCAATTACTAATGATTTCCAAAGAAACTTTATTTGTTCTGTCTCTATTTCCCTACTTAGGATTTCTCTGGTTTTTGACTCGATCGGGAAAAACACCCCGTTTAGCTCTGATGGGATTTTACGGTACTCTCGTTTTTGTAGCGGTGACGATTCCCGCCGCAATTTACGCCAAAGTTGCCTACAACGAGTCACTAGCAAATGTCGATTGGCTGCACGGTTCTGCGGAACTATTCTTAACACTTGCCAATATTTTATTAGTTTTAGGGTTTAGAGAAGCGGTGATTAAAGCCAAAGCATCCTCACAGAAGGGTGGCGAGGAGCAAGAGTGTCTTTTAGATGGGGAAGAATAGCCGGGATGGATCATCTCAGTTTTGTATTTACTCTCCGCATAAATGCTCCAGAATAGCCGTAGTTAACAGTTAATTGTTAACATACCAGTTGATGAGCCGCCAACCTGCAAAATTTTAGGAAAGCATTAGAATATATGGAAACTCACATCAAGCACTTCTAGTGTCCTCACCTTGGTTTCTTGCCACGGGCTCAACTTGAGAGCCGAGATTTTGGGTTAAGAAAGCGAGTTTCTCAGGTATTATCGAGAATAGTGCTCTGTGAGTGGAAACAGGCTACCATGTTGCTAAGTTTAGCTGTGGTGGCAATCTCCAGGCAGGAAAAAAGATGAGCTATTGCCTCAATCCCCATTGCCAAAAGCCGCAGAATGCTGACTCAACCAATTTTTGTCTGGCGTGCGGCTCTAAATTGCTACTGAAAGAGCGTTACCGCGCCATTCAACCTATCGGTGAAGGAACATTTGGCCGAACTTTTTTAGCTGTCGATGAAGATAGGTTAAAAACTCGCTGCGCCATCAAACAATTTTTTCCGCAGGTTCAAGAAAAGGCAGAATTAGAAAAGGCAACTGCACTGTTTAAACAAGAAGCTCAGCGGCTGTACGAACTCGGAGAACACCCGCAGATTCCAAGTTTGCTGGCTTCTTTTGAACAAGCCAAACGTCTGTATCTTGTGGAAGAGTTAATCGAGGGAAATAATTTGTTTCAGGAGTTGCAGCAGCGGGGAGCTTTTAGCGAAGAGCAGATTTGGGAATTGTTGATCAATTTGTTGCCTGTTTTGCAATTTGTTCATGAACAGCAGGTGATTCATCGGGATATTAAGCCGGAAAATATTGTGCGGAGAACTCCCCAAACCTTGTGGGCTGCGGCGGGATATGGCACCTCAACTCCTGGTAAAGGAAAAGGAGGGGCAAATTTACCTCAATCTTCTGCTGGTATGAAAGGGCTAATTGTCGCTGAATCTCCTGCTGTACAGGGGAATGCCAGGGGGGGTCAGTTTGTGCTAGTAGATTTTGGAGTTGCTAAGCACATTACCGGTCTTTCTGAGGCGCAAACTGGGACGATAACTGGAACTGCGGGCTATGCGCCAATCGAACAAATTCGCAGTGGCAAGGCGTATCCAGCGAGCGACCTTTACAGTTTGGGTGTTACCTGCATTCACCTGCTGACTGGGGCGGTGCTGAATGATTTGTTCGATGCTTTGGAATGCAAATGGATTTGGCGATCGCACTTAGCGCAAAAAGGCATCAAAGTCAGCAAAAAATTAACAAGTATTTTAAACAAATTGCTCAAAGATTCAGTAAGAGAGCGATATCAATCCGCTGCTGAAGTGCTGCAAGACTTAGTACATTTCGGGCAATATCCCCGCTCTCAAATCGCTTATAATTATCGACCCAAAATAGCTATTAATTCGGCAGTAACTAACTTGCAGCAAAATAGATCAACCGCCGTCTCTGTCGCGCCGCTCCACAAGATTCACGTTGCAACTGCTGCCCCTAGCAACCATAAATTATTGTCTCGTAACTGGCACTGCGCCTGCATTCTTCACGGTCATTCAGGCTCGGTTAATGCTGTTGTAATTAATCCTCAAGGCAATATTATTGCTAGCGCCAGCGACGATAAAACAATTAAGCTGTGGAACCTGCAAACAGGTGAATTGATTCATACTTTTTTCGGCCATTCTGCAACGGTTGATGCTGTGGCTATCAGCCCGGACGGGAGAATGCTGGTTAGCGGCAGTTTTGACAGAAAAGTTATTGAGTGGAAGCTGGATAAAAAGGCGATGATTCGCGAGTTTTACAGCGATTACGGTTCGCCCTACAGTCACCGGTACGGCTCCGTATATTCGGTGGCTTTTAGCTGTGATGGAGGCGCAATTGCGAGTGCTAGCGGCGACAAGAGTATTAAACTGTGGAACCAGCACAACGGAGCTTTGGTGCAAAAACTTTCGGGACATTCTGACAAGGTTTTATCTGTGAGTTTCCGCCCTCAAAGTATGATTCTGGCGAGCGGTAGTGCGGACAAAACTATTAAGATTTGGCGTGTAGGTATTGCGGAGAGTGTACGGACTTTTGTGGGTCATTCGGATTGGGTTTATGCGATCGCCTTTAGTCAAGATGGCAAGACGATTGTCAGCGGTAGTGCGGACGCTACGCTAAAATTGTGGAATGTCGATACAGGGGAATTGATTAATACTTTGAACGGGCATTCTGACGCGGTTATTTCGGTGGCGATTAGTCCCGATCGCTCTATTGTGGCTAGCGGCAGCCGAGATGGTACGGTTAAACTGTGGAACTTGCAAACAGGCGTATGTTTGTGCAGTTTGGTTGGGTGCAATCCGGTGGCTTTTAGTCCTGATGGTCAAACTTTAGTCACCGGTGGGGATGGCGACGAGGTGTTAGTTTGGCGGGCGTTTGTTTAGTTGGGCGAGATAGTTGAGATACTGGGAAATGCGATCGACCTCCGCGTCAAGTAAACGACTGGCCCAAGAATGTATGTTAAGTTGCGATCGCACTTCTCGAAACACCGCAGCATCCCCGCGATTGTCGAGAGGGAAAACCCAAGCATCAAATCCCGCCGACTTGAGACGGCTAACAGCGCCCTCGCCATCTTGTACCCACAACTGACGGTTGATGCGAAGCGGTTGACAGGAATATTCACCGACAACGATTCCCCCGACAGAAACGCTAGCATCCTCTCCACGATTGGAAAGTTCTTGCAAAATAGCTTTCAGGGAATTGAGATTTTTCGTATCTTGCACCTGCGGCGGTGTAAGCTTGACAATCACCATTTCTATAACTTGCACTGGTTTTGTCGATCGGGCAAAGTTAACCGGTTCCGTCGCCAAATAATTTGGTCTTTCCGGTTGCGCCGCCCAAGAACTTTGTGTTTCCGATTCCCTCGCCCAAGAATTTTGTATTTCCGGTTGGGCTACCTCGATTTCCTCTGCAACTTGTGAATTTTCTACAGGCTTTGCAGTGTCTACAATTATCTGAATTTCTTCGCCGTCTTTCTCTATTTTTCCACCAATTAGCAAGATCGCATTTTCTACCATGTAAGGTTTCAGTTGTTCGTAAGCCTTGGGAAACACAACAGCTTTGATTTGATGTGTCAAATCTTCTAATTGCAAAATTGCCATCGCATCGCCCTTTTTTGTCACTACAAGTTTGATAGCGTTGATCGTGACAATAACCGAAACTTTCCCTTTTTTCTCCGCCAACTGTGCCAGAGTCACAACATCTGGATCTTGATTAGATTCAAGCAGAAACTTGAGGGGATGTTCTGATACATAAAAACCCAGCAATTCTTTTTCTAAACGCAATTTTTCCTGTGTATCAAAATCTTTGACAGTCTTTGATTTTGGTGCAGACTCAAATTTATTCGCCGAGTTCCCAAAGCTATTCCCACCCAACAAGTCAAACAGATTACCTTGACCGCTTTCCCGGTCTTTCTTGCGGTCTTGAGCCCATTTCATCACCCCTTCGAGGTCGTTTACCAATTGCTGGCGGTTGGAATCGATTTTGTCAAAAGCACCGCACTGAATCAAGGCTTCTAGGGCGCGGCGGTTGACAGAATGTAGATTTACGCGATCGCACAAATCCGGCAGCGACTTAAAATTACCCCCTTCTTTGCGCGCCTCTAAAATATTTTCAATAGCGCCCTCACCCACATTTTTGACCGCCGAAATCCCAAACAAAATTTTATGTTTTTCGGCCTTTGTCATCTCTGTAGGAAGCGGCGTAAAAGTAAGTTCAGAGCCATTAATATCAGGTGGCTCAACGTCAATCTTCAGCTTGAGACAATTAGCAATATATCTCTGTACCTTCTCCTGGTCGCCTCTGTTAGCAGTCAGCAGTGCAGCCATGTATTCTACAGGAAAATTCGCCTTTAAATAAGCAGTTTGGTAAGTGATATAGGCATAGGCCATTGAATGAGATTTATTAAAACAGTTAGATGCCACCAGACTATTTTCTAGTGTAAAATTATGATCTCGTTCAACCCCAATGTCATATACTTCTTGAGTTCCTAGTGATTTTCGACTAATAATTTTAACCATGTTTGTAACTCCTGAGAATATCTTCAATTTTAGTTTTTTTTCGTTGCAGACCCAATCTGGGATACTGATAAACAAAATCATAGAACGCTTGTATGTTTTTCCGACTAAATATTCTCCAGTAATAAACTTTTTTGAATTGATGTTCTTGTACAGAACCCATTCCTAAGTGCCTTGCTAGTTCGCAGGCAAATTCAAAGGAACCGACGATGCAGACTAAACCACCACTTCTACCTTTATTTGCATAAGCACAACCGTCACCATCAAAGTAGCCTAACACATAAGACCCTAAATATTTTAAGTTCGGGAAATAAGTAACTCCCGAAAAAGTTCTTCCTGTTATAATACCGTACCCGCGTAAAGACCTTGCTAGTTGTTCTGAAGAAAAATTTATTCGGTAGTGAGGAGCATAATTTTGAGGCTGAACAACTCTAATTTCACCAGAGTATTGTAGCTCTATGCTGAGCATTTCTGTCAGTTCTTTGTCGATAGATTCAAAAGCTACATAATTAGTGTGAGTAGCGCAGCCATCAGCAGCTATAAATCCTAATAAATAGGCTTGAGCTTGAGAGTCAATTACATCAAAATAGCTTTCATTTAAAGTATAGCGGTTTCGCCGCTTAGTATTAATGTCAGCTTCTTTTAAAACTCTTGAAACCGCTCTTTCGCTCACACCAAGGTAGTTAGGAATTTCTCGACACTCCATACCATGATTAAAAGCAGAAATGATTTGTTGCTTGTGTTCGGATTTTAGTTTTCTATAGTCGAGATACATTTTATATATCTGAGCTAGAGTTGATTTGTTTTAATTCTAATCCTTTTTCAAAAATTTCGTCAATGGGCAGCATTTGACCGTCATCAGTCATAAATTTGTGATCTTTTGTGGCGCGCATTGTCGAGCCATCTTCCAGGCAATACTCAAAGACCTCCTGCTGCCCCCGGCGATGCCACTGTGCAATTGACTGTGTATAAATATGACCATTACTATCAACACTATAAACTGTACATTCAATTTCTTCCTCAACGATTTTGCCAATAGCCATCGGCCCATATTCCATAGTCAATATCTTCGTGTCATAGCTCAAGCAATATTCTGCGAATTGTAGCATTTGCCCGAACAACTCTTCGGCAACTCTTTGAGTGACACCATTCTTAGTTGCCCCATCAATAAATGTTTCCTTTTGCTTCTGCATTTCATCAGCCTTCTTCTTGCCCATTGCGCGGCGCAGCAAGTCAGCTTGACCTAAAGAATAGCCCGCCAAATCTTGAGCCATCCGCATAATTTGCTCTTGGAAACAAAGCGTTCCATAGGTTTCTTTTAAAATTGGTTCTAACAGCGGATGGTCATATTTAACCACCTCTCTACCGTGTTTGCGATCGATAAATTGTGGAATCAAACCAGCATCCAGCGGGCCGGGACGATAAAGCGCCAGAATAGAAGAAATATCATCCAGACAGGAAGGTTTAATTTTTTTTACTACATCCAGCATCCCAGAAGATTCTAGCTGAAAAATACCTTCCAAATCTCCTTTTTCTAATAGTTGATAAGTTTTTGCTACATCACCGGGTAACTTGTTGTTCCTAGTAAATGTCTCTTGAGCTCTGCGTTCTATATCAGAAGGTAAGGCTTCGGCATCGATAGTTATATCTTGCGTTTGCTTAACATACTCGACTGTTTTTTGGAGAGTTGTTAAATTTTTAAGTCCCAGAAAATCCATCTTCAGCAACCCCAAAAATTCCAAGTCTTCCATGAAATATTGGGTAATCACAGCACCATTGTCATTTTTTTGCAATGGTACAATTTCATCAAGGGGTTGGGAAGAAATGACCACACCGGCCGCGTGAACGCCATAGGTTTTGTTAGTTCCTTCAATGCGAATTGCCATGTCAATCCACTGACGCACTGGAACTTCGGTGCCAGTTTCTGCATTTATGCAAATTGTATTTTCGTAGTTGTCTTTAAAATCCTGTGCCGGTGTTCCCTCGGAAATCATCACTTTGAGTTTTTCCGGTTTCCCCCGCGACACGGGAATCATTTTTGCCATTTCGTCCGCTTTTTTGTAGGGAATTCCTAGCACTCTAGCAACATCTTTCAAGACAGCTTTTGATGTCATTCTGTTGAAAGTAATAATTTGTGCTACGCGGTCTGTACCATATTTTTCCGTAACATATTTAATCATATCGTCGCGTCTTTCTATGCAGAAATCGCTATCGATATCTGGCATAGATTTACGTTCGGGATTGAGAAATCTCTCGAACAGCAATCCGTGGTGTACGGGGTCTATGTTGGTAATATTGAGGACGTAAGCAACTAAAGAACCTGCCGCAGAACCACGTCCTGGCCCGACGGGAATATTGTTGTCTCTAGCATATTTCATGTAGTCCCAAACTACTAAAAAATATTCAGAAAACCCCATCTGCTGAATCATTTTTAGCTCATATTCTAGTCTTTGTTTGTAGACTGGGGGGATTTCGTTTCTGGTGCGGCTTTTGAGGCGTTCTAATAGTCCTAGCCAAGATATTTCTTCTACATAGGTATCGGCGGTATGTTCTGGGGGAATTGGAATTGTGGGAATTCGCGCTTCTCCTGTTAGCTCGTATCTTGATACTTTGTTTGCTACTTCTAGGGTAGTTTCGATCGCCTCTTTGATGGTTTCGTCGTCCAAATGGTCTCGAAACAGTTGCGCCATCTCGTCAGCGGACTTAAGATATTCTGTACCGCTGTAGCGCATCCGCTTGTCTTCTTCAATCAGTTTGTTGGTGTTGATGCAAAGCAAAGCATCGTGGGCTTCTACGTCGTTGCAAGAAATATAGTGAGAATCGTTAGTGGCGATTATTTTTATATTGAATTCGCGGGCAATTTTGACGATTTCCACATTCACCATGCGGTCTTCTTGGGAACCGTGGTCTTGAATTTCTATATAGTAGTCATCCCCAAATACTTCTTTATACCATTTGGCAACTTCGCGGGCAGTATCTAGCTTGTTTTGGAGAATCATTTGGGGAACTTCGCCTCCCAAACAAGCACTGGTAACAATTAAACCTTCTGAGTATTGTTTAAGCAGTTCTTTGTTGATGCAAGGGCGGGCAAAAATACCTCGTTCTGGCATTCCCTTTAAGTGGGAAATTGTGGTGAGTTTGACGAGGTTTTTATAGCCTTGGGTATTTTTAGCTAAGACAACTTGATGGTATTTTCTTCTACCTCTAACTTTGACTTCGATGTCGCCGTTGACGACGTACATTTCGTTGCCAATGATGGGCTTGATATTTTTATTTCGGCAAACTTTGATGAGTTCGATCGCGCCGTACATCACTCCGTGGTCTGTAAGGGCGATCGCGGGCATCCCCAATTCCACCGCCCGTTCGGCGAGCTGCTGTAGCTGAGAAGCGCCATCTAGGAGGCTGTAATCGCTGTGAATGTGCAAACCAACGAAGGACATGGCGATTTGAGATTTTAGCTTTTAGTTTTTAGACTTTCGATTGTACACTATTGCCGTTGAGAAAGATAAATTGATTTTTTATTTTACAGCATCGGTAACGTACAAAAACTGGTTTTTTGAACGAAATATATAGGTTTGAAGGCTATATTTTAGATCGAAAAACCGATTTTTACCACAGGTGCAACATCTCACAGAAGAAGTCGGTAATTTAATAGCTAATTCGGTAGATTTGCTTACAAATTTGCTTGTTTCAAATAATCTTCTAAATCTTTAACGCGCTGCTGTGTAACTTTTGCTCTGCAAGAAATGTATACAGGAGCCGCCAAAGTACCGCCTTCAAAGTGTCCGGCTTCATAGCTGCAAGTTTCATCGCGAAACTTGAGCCAACTACGCTGTGCAACCGTCAATCTTTGCTGCTGTTTGCTGTTGAGTTTAGGCCGAAGTTGCTGATATAATTGATTGAGCTTGGTGTCTGCTGCTTTGAACTCTTGACTAGAACACATATTCATGTCTAGCGTGGTTTGAGGACTTTTACAGTTAGGCTGTTGGGCGACTTCCTGGAAATTATTGCTGGCTTTGCTCTCCTGCAATAATCCGCCTGCTAACACGAGGGAAATTGTTGTAAATGTTGCCCAAAAAGTGCTATTTTTCATTGACTTGATACCTCTTTTAATCTTGAATTTTCTCTGCTGCTTGAGCCGATCGCCAAATCCACCAAGCCGCCGCCCACAGAGTAAAATTGCCGATGAGAGTCATCGCCGCTTGCAGGGTAACGATCCATTCTAGGGCTGGGGAGTTGTCAAAATAGTGCCAAGTGCAAGCACACATGGCGCTGACTAGGGCGGGCAGCATTCCGGCGGAAAGGGCCCACCAAGCTCGGTTTTGAGTGACTTCGCCGTAAGTCCAAATTAACCAGATGGCCGCAATCCACTCGACGACGCTAGAGATGTGAATAATCCAGGTGGGAATTGACAAAACGTGCATTTTTTGTATTCTAAAATAACAGAGAACGGGGAAGATAAAATATGTATTTATTTGTTTAAGATTGTTAACTGTTGGCTGCTAAGAAGGGCGGGCACGGGGGCACCGCCCCTACCTGTTAACTGTTAAAATATTTTACGGCTCGACCGCAACAATTAGATATTGTAATACTTAGATTCCCCATTATAAACCAAGAGTAGAAATGCGAGCAATTTTGTGCGGCTATTACGGTAAAGGCAACGGTGGCGACGAGGCGCTGTTGGCATCGCTACTGCAAATGTTACCAGATGGCGTGACGCCGATCGTCCTGTCTGGCAATCCTGTCGAGACAAATCAGCGGTACGGGGTAGCTGCGCGCGATCGGATGAATGCGTTTCAAGTTCTCGAAGCACTCCGCACCTCCGACGCGCTAATCTGGGGAGGCGGCAGTTTAATGCAAGACGCTACCAGCACGATCAGCCCTTTCTATTATGGGGGTTTAATGGGACTAGCGCAACAAATGGGCTTAAAAACAGTTGCTTGGGCCCAGGGAATTGGGCCTTTAAATCGAGAGATTACCCGCAAATTATCTCAGCGTTGTTTTGCTGGATGCACCGCCGTCAGCGTGCGGGATAAAGGCTCAGCTACCTTACTTGCAGATTGGCAAATTCCGTTCACTTTAGCGCCCGATCCCGTGTGGGCTTTAGAGAATTCCCCCGTCTCCGGTTTGTGGAATTTACCAGCGCCCAGAGTTGCAGTTTGTTTGCGTTCCCATCCTACATTAACTCCCGCCAGATTGTCAATTCTAACTCAAGCTTTAGTTGACTTTCAAAAAGCAACCAGAACCTTAATTTTACTGCTACCTTTTCAAGCATCTCGCGACTTAGAAATTGCCAAGCATTTGCACGAAGCTCTGCCGAAACGAAGTGAGATACTTAGTTTAGACGATCCGAGAAAATTGAAAGGACTATTCCGGGGAGTCGAAATGGCGATCGGGATGCGCTACCACAGTTTAATTATGGCAGCATCGGAAGAATGCCGCTGTTTTGCCCTCAGCTACGATCCCAAAGTCACTCAATTGATGGATGAGTTAGAAATGCCGGGATATGTATTATCAGAATTGCCAGAAGATCCCTATTTAATCAGCAAAACCTGGATCGAACACTACGCCAGCGGCGATGCACTATCGCCAGAAAGGATAAAATTTATTGTAGGGCGATCGCTCTTTCATAAAGAAGTATTGCAAACCGCACTCCAGCAGTCTTAGCAAGAGGTAAAATACCGTGACAGTCAGTACAGCCGACTTAAAAATTACCTGGGAAAAATTGCCAGACGATTTCATTTTAGACGAGGAACCTGTGGAAAATATCGACCAACCGCTACTCGCCGCAGCCTTGCGCGAAATCCTAGAAATCGCGGGATTAATTTTAGAACATATCTTAATTGCCTCAAATATGGGTGTTTGCGCTACATTAAACGGCAAGCTAGTTATCAAAGCCCCCGATTGGTTTTATGCCCGCAACGTCCAGCCGTTGGTGGCTCCAGGAATTCGTCGCAGTTACACCCCAAACTTAGAAGGAGAAATACCCGATATCGTCCTAGAGTTTTTATCAGTTAATCACTACGACGAATATTCAAGTAAACCAACTTTACCCCCCGGAAAATGGTTTTTTTACGAGCAAATACTTCGAGTACCAATCTATGCTATTTTTGAACCTGCGGCAGGATTGTTAGAAGTGTATCGGCTGAATTCATCAGGAAGATATGAAGTACAGCAGCCGGATGCAAACAATCGTTATTGGATTGCAGGAGTTGGGTTATTTCTGGGCGCTTGGTACGGGACAAAAGCCGAAAGAACCGGATATTGGTTGCGCTGGTGGGATGAAAGCGGAGAGATGTTATTGTGGGGAGCAGAGATGGTAGAAAGGGAAAGGCAGCGATCGGAAAGACTAGCAGCACAATTAAGAGCAGCAGGGATTGAACCAGAAGCCTAATGCAATAATGAGCAATTAAAAATAGTCCCTCTGCAATTTTTAATCGCTCATTAATTAAAAAGTATTAGACAAGATCGCAAAAATCAATATTTATCTGCCTTCATCAACCGTTAAAAACTACATTCAGGAGACAGGAAAATTGGCAAGAGTTAGAGTTCGGGAACACGTCAATCCCCTATCAATTAGATATCAAGCATCCGCAAGTCCCCCAGATTGGACTAAAATCTATGCCGACTTAAATTTACCGCTACATCTAGATATCGGCTGCGGCAGAGGAAGGTTTTTGTGGCACATGGCGCAAATCCAAACAGATTGGAATTTTCTGGGATTAGAAATTCGGGAACCTCTGGTAGATGAGGCGAATCTGTGGCGCGATGAAAAAGGCTTGACAAATTTGCACTATTTGTTTTGCAATGCGAATAGTTCCATGAAGCCAATTTTAGAAACTTTGCCCGCTGGTATTTTGCAGCGAGTCAGCATTCAATTTCCCGATCCGTGGTTCAAGAAAAAGCACCACAAGCGGCGGGTAGTGCAGCAGGAATTAGTCAGCGAATTGGCGACTTATCTGGCTGTTGGCGGTGAAGTATTTATTCAATCGGATATTGAGGAAGTAGAAGTCGAAATGTGCGATCGCTTTTCATCTCATCCCAGTTTTCAGCGTCAAAATGGCGGGGAATGGCTAGCAGAAAATCCCCTACCCGTTGCTACGGAAAGAGAAATTGCTACTCAAAAACGAGGCGAACCAGTTTATCGAGCACTGTATCAAAAATAATGCTCGCTTTTGCAAACTCCCCTTGGTAATAAATGTTATAAATTACATCTTGCACCTTTTTTAGGAACAGGCAAGATGCCTGTTCCTAAAAACTTAATTTTCTTGTAGAACGGGCATCTTGCACCTTTGTTAGGAACAGGCAAGATGCCTGTTCCACAAAACTTAACTTTATTGTGGAACGGGCGGGAGAACCCGTTAATAAAATAATTATTTCTAACTTAAACCCAAGACGGCAGCCACATCCGAATTTTCCATTCCATTTGCGACAAAGGCAGTCCCAAATAGATAGGCATCCAGAAAATAAAAGCACCCACAACCAGAAAAATAATTGTTACCCCCATCCCTCGGAGTCGAGTTTGAGGGCTGTGCAGCCACCTGTCAACCCACCAAGCAAGTGCTAAAGCTGCAAACACAGAACAGCCCATATAATGGTACAAAAATATGCAGCGAGTCACCTTCACCCAAGGCAGCAAATTAGCGGCCCAATTAATTATTAAATATAACGCCAGCCACATTTCAGCAGTCGGCGGAAACAAAATCGGCCGCTGCTGTTCTATCGTGTCAACAGAAGCCTCGCTGCGCGTTTGCTGCCACACCAAAATCCGATGAACTAAAACTCCTATTACTAGCAATAAAGCTAAGGTTGACAGCCACCAAAGCAATGGATTTCCCATTGCGTGAACGTCAAAAGTTGCCTGAGTTACACCTTCAGGTAAAGGTGGCAAAACCGGATCTGGTTGGGCATTGCTGCTAGCAGTTTTGTAGAAGTAAACTATGGGGCGCAGCATCAAAGGCCAACTGTACCACGTGGAACAGTAAGGATGCACGTCGGGCCCGCTTTTAATCCGCTGGTGATAAGTCAAAATTTCCGTTTGCATCTGCCAGAAATTGGGAGTTGGATTAAAGTGCAGGTGAGGAATCCAAGAGATGCTGTAAACTAGAATAGGAATAATAGCTAGACTTAAGCAGAGTTCTATAAAATTGAGTTTAGTCAGTTTTTGTACGGGACTTTCGGCAGGAATTAGAGGTGAATCTACGTCGCGGCTTTGTTCTTCATTTCCTCTGTTACCCTGGATAAAACGAACTGCCCAAGCACAGATTAAAATTAGATAAGTACCGAAAAGAAACCATAATCCGTTCCATTTGATAGCCGCAGATGCGCCGAAACCTATTCCGGCGAGTACCAGCCAAAGCCAGCGCTTTTTGCCTTCTGCTTCTACGGATTTTAAAATAAATAACTGACCTAAAATTCCCAACAAAACTAGATAAATGTTGTTCAGCGCGTAGCGAGACTCCACTAAAAATAGACCGTCGCAGGCGGCAAACAAAGCAGCAATAAAAGCAAAGGTGCGGCGCGGAACTAGCTGATAAGCCAGGGCTCCGACAACTAGGGGAATAAAGGAGCCTGTGAGTGCATTCAGCCAGCGGTAATCCCAAGGGGAAAGCAGGGAACCGGCCATACTGTTTACGGCGGTTTTGCCGAAGGGAAGGTGAGTTCCGATCCAAATGCCGATCGCAATTATGTACTGACTCAGAGGCGGGTGGGCGTTGAAAAAAGGAGTTTTTGTGAGATAATCGTTGGCAAATTTCGCGTAATAAACTTCGTCAAATACTAGAGTGTTAAATCTCTCTAGTTGCCAAAAGCGTAGAGTTAAGGATAGGAGAAAAACAGCGAACATTCCTAAGCAAAAAACTAAAGTAGATCTGTTGAATTGTTTTTTGTTGATTTTCATAAAACAGCAGTAAATAGTAAATGCTAGATTTGAGGGCGATCGCTAATTTAAAAATATTGAATAGGGAATAGCGTAACAATTATAATTATGACTTTTCATACCCATTAAAAAAAATAATGCAACTGTAGGCCCGTACTCCCAACCTTGATAGTCATCAGTCATTCCCTATTCTTTAATCTACAATCTTTCGACTGAGCGCTAACGCCGAAGTCTAAATTGTCAAATGGTACAACCTTTGCTGTGGCCAACCCGATCGCACGCCCGCCCACGAAAACTAATCTAACATTATACCCAAAAAAAAGCGGCTCCGCTTGTCGCAGAGCCGCCGTCACAGAGGATGAGAAATCAAAACTTAACGCACAGCGCCCTGTACTGAAGGTGATTCAATTGTTTTCATGAAGTACAGCTTCACTAATTGCCAGCCGTTCGACAGATACAAAGGCAATTTTTGGAATAACTGCAAGAATTTCGGAGTATTAGAAGCAACAATTGCTGTCAACTGCTGATTGTTCTTGAGGCAAACATCCAGGCGTTCATAAAATTCTGGATTGTTCACGTCGAGCATGACGGGGAATACGCGGCCTGCTGTTTCGTTCGTCTTTTTAATCACTTCAATGTCGTATTCGCGAGCATCTAGTCCGAGCGATCGATAAAAACCACCGCGCTGGATATCATTGAGATACATTGTCGCGAATACCGACAGCAAGAAGAAACGGCACCACAGCTTAGCGCGCCAATCGTTCAGCATTTGAGGCTGAGCTCTCATCACCGCATCGAAGAAATCTCCGTGGCGGTTTTCATCCTGACACCAATTTTCAAAGAATCGGAAAATTGGATAAATCTGGTCTTCAGGATGCGCTTTCAAGTGCTGATAAATCGTGATGTAGCGCCAATAACCGATTTTTTCGGATAAGTAAGTGGCGTAGAAAATAAACTTCGGCTTAAAAAATGTGTAACTGCGGCTCTTTGTCAAGAAACCCAAATCTAGGGACAAACCAAAGTCCGACAGCGCTTTATTTAGGAATCCGGCGTGTCGCGCTTCATCGCGGGACATCAGCAAGAAACCTTCGGCGAGTACCGGATTTTTGTCCTTGAGCTTGCGTGCCAATTCTTTGTAGAGCAAGAAGCCGGAAAACTCAGCGGTGCAAGAGCGTTCGAGGAATTCAATGAATAACTTGCGCTTTTCGCCGTCGATGTGTTCCCAAGATTGATCGAACTCGGCATCCCGCACGAAGTGGGTTTTGTTGTAGTCAACGCGGAACTCTTTGATAATTGCTTCGAGTTCGGCTTCATTTACCGAGATGTCCATTTTGGCCATCTCGTCAAAGTCTGTTGTGTAAAATCTCGGCGTGAGAATAGTTTCTTTGGCTGGGGTTTTCGCTTCTTGCTGTTCTGCAAAAGCTGGTTTTTTGAGGGAATCTACCATATGTTTATTGGATTTTTGCTTATAATTGCTCGCTCGTTTGAGGTATCGGAAGGGGCGATCGCCCTTGTATCTCCTACCAGCGCTGTGCGGCGCACTTTGGCGCTTTGTGTGGCATCCAGGTCAAAGCTGCTTAAATTTCCACGCCCTCCAGTTTACCAAGCTCTCGGCCCCGAAAATATGTTGCTGGCGTTAAGAATTGCTACGCAAAATTACTCATGGGCATGGGCATGGGGCATGGGGCATGGGCATGGGGCATGGGGCATTGGGCATGGGGCATTGGTAGTAAATAACCAATAACTTCGGACAATGCACAAATATCTGCTGGTGTCAAACTGTTCAAACACCAGATAGAAAGTACAAAATGTATAGAGGGACTCCAATTCTTAGAATAATCAGGCAGGACGGTCATAAAATGAGCAATTTAGGTGTTAGTTACCTGTTATGGGCTGCTTGTTTTTTCGGCCCATTCGGACTCCACCGTCTCTATAACGGCAAGATTGCCACGGGTTTGCTGTGGCTGTGTACCTTTGGGTTATTTGGGTTCGGGCAATTGTTTGACTTGCTGCTGCTACCGAACATGGTGGACGAACACAATGCCAGTCTCAGGGGCAAACTCGGCGTATCTCCCCAAGGTATACCGCTATCTTCCACCAGCGGGGCGATCGCCGCGACATATCCCAAGCAAACTCCAGACCAGTTAGGGGTTAAACTCCTGAAGGCAGCTTATACCAAAAACGGAAGATTATCTGTCACCCAAGGGGTGATGGCAACCGGCGCTACTTTTGCTGAAGTGGAAGAGGCTTTCACGGCAATGCTCAAAACGGGTTATGTGAGTATCGAGAACGATGCCGTAACTGGCGTCGTGATCTACCACTTTCACGAACTTTAGCTGCTGCGGGTGCGTTACCTAGGGGATTTTGTCTATTTTTCCAGAAGCTAATCGCGCTCCGCACCCTACTACTTGATATTGCTGGCCCAGCAGTTGTTGCGGTTTTTCGAGTAAGCATTGCTGGCAAAATCGGCTAGAATGTTTGTTTGTCTATATAAGCAAGCAAAAACTATTTAGCGTCATGGCAGTCCCTAAGAAGAAAACCTCCAAATCCAAGAAGAATATGCGTAAGGCCACATGGAAGCGCAAAGCTGTCGTGGCAGCTCAGAAAGCTCTGTCTCTGGGCAAATCTGTTCTGACTGGGCGTTCCAACAGCTTTGTGTATCCCGGCAATGAAGAAGAGGAGGAAGAATAGAAACGGAATACCGGGCATGGGGCGAACCCGATGCCCGATCGATCAATCCTTTTTTGCTGTTGTTGACACTCCTCGACTATCAGGTACGAGGATTCTTGGTTCAGCGACCCACCTTAAAATTATCTATCCTTGCGGCAATACTTAAACCAAATACCCGTCCGATTGAACCAAGCATCGAGCCTAACTTAGATAACCCCAGAGGGCTTTGTCTCCCCAAGCGTTTGAGAATTACTTCTCACGTTCCCGTGTGCCCCACGGTACATTTAATCTTTATTTTTTGACTTGTCTGGTTTTGGTTTACGTTGGTTAACCTAGCTGTTTTTATTCGTGGCATTCGCTACCCACTAGCCATTATTGTTTTCCGACCAGTCGTTTGAGCTTGGTGTCTCATGTGTATCGGCGGTTACTCTACCTGTGGCATAGTCTTAGTGTACACCCAAATGGGATAAGTTGCCATGAAGACTGAGAGAATCAATATCAGAACGACAAAGCAGTTGAAAGACAAGATTGCTCGGATAGCTCAAAAGCAAGGAGTGCCTGTAGCTGAATTGATTAATGACTATATCAAACAGCTACCTGAACCCCAATAATTAATCAAAGCCGTCCTGGAAGGACGGGGCTTTAAACCCATTTTTCGGTAAAATCAGCATGGCATCGCCAAAGGAATAAAAGCGGTACTGTTGCTCGATCGCTTCTCGGTACAGATCCAACAGCCGAGGCCTTCCAATCATCGCACTTACCATCATCATCAAAGTAGAGCGGGGCAAGTGGAAATTGGTAATCATCCCCTCTACAACCCGCCACTTGTAACCAGGGTAGATAAACAAAGTGGTCGGGCCACAAAAAGGTTGCAAGGAAAAATCGCCACTCGCGGCGGCAGCTCCCTCTAAAGCTCGCACTGCTGTTGTACCCACGGCAATGATCCGCCCGCCTCGGGCTTGAGTTTCCCGGATTTTCTCAACGGTGGCGGGGGGTACTTCCACCCATTCGCCGTGCATTTTGTGAGCCGTCACGTCTGCCACCTCCACCGGGCGAAACGTCCCTACTCCGACGTGTAAGGTGACAAAAGTTTTTTCGATTCCCCGCTGTTCCAAGCGGCTGAACAATTCTTTGGTGAAGTGCAGGCCTGCTGTGGGGGCAGCCACGGCCCCAAGCCGATCGGCATAAACAGTCTGGTACTGTTCCGCTGAAGCTTGGGAATTTTCGATGTAGGGTGGCAGGGGTACGTGGCCGTATTCGTCCAAAAACTTCACCAGATTCTCATCTGTGGGGATGTCAAACTCCAGCAGCCGTCCCCCTGTTGCGTCGTCCCTCTCTATAACTGTTGCAGTCAATCGACGACGATCGGCCATCGTAGCATCGGGAAGGCAACAGCAAGGAGCTGTAGTCGAGTCCTCACAGGCAGGGGCGAGGGGATCAAACTCAATTTTTGCTCCCAACTTTAAACGTTTCCCCGGTTTAACCAAAGCCAGCCAGCAGTTATGCTGCCGTTCTTCCATCAACAATATCTCCACAGCCGGGCCGTTGGGTTTGTGCCCGTAGAGCCTCGCTGGCAGCACGCGGGTGTTGTTCAGTACGAGCAAGTCGCCTGGTTGCAGCAAATCGGGTAAATCCCTAAAAATCCGGTGTTGGTGGCTGCTGGGAGAATCTACAGCCAGCAAGCGAGAACTGTCCCTCGGCACTACGGGATTTTGGGCAATGCGCGAGGGCGGGAGTTCGTAGTCGTAGCCGTCCAAAGACCAGTCCATCTCTGTCATCAAGTGAATTCCTGTGCGATCGATCTGTCAACTATGTAACAAATTGGGTAAAAACCCCCATCCAAAGTCGGGTGCTTTTCCCCTTGTGGTGGCGGGTAGAGTCCGCGACGATAGAGGTATAGCATCAGCTTTGCTCATAAGGCTCATAAGGATCGTTATGGAATATCTCTACTACATCGCCAATACTAGCCTTACTCTGAGAGTCGTGGATTACCTACGCACGGCTCATCATCTTCCCTTGCAATTTATCACTGTTATTCACCAAATTGACGGCTGGGTGGTAAAGGTGAAAATGAGCCAATATTTAACTCCCGAAATGCACGGGGATTTTCGGGCTTTTATGAACGAACTCGGGATTCCTTACGATCCTGAAATTCGCTTGCAAATGGCGCTTTGGAGTTTGGAAACCGGACAGTCGCCACTGAGCGTGATGCGCCGCTACCAGGTGGCAGTGGTTTGTCACGGCAGCCCTGACCGCAAAGAAATTGAAGCGTTTCGCCAGCAGTTTGTCAAAGGTCTCGGATATTGCCCGGAAACTCTGGCCTAGATTGCTACGCATATAAATTAACTGTGATGACAGAACAGGAGAGGGAGAGAAGGGAAAGCGGGAGAAGATTTAACGCTTTTTTCAGCTCCGTTAAAGCTCAAGAGAGAAATGCGCGACAGCCTAGGCAAGTTAACAATTAAAAATTACCTAGTGGCATTGCTTTGAGATTTTACCCTCTAAATTTTAATTATATATTTTTAATTGCTAAAAGCCGAGGGAATGTATTCTTGCAGGGTGAGTCGGTAGTTTCCTGCAACGGCAGATTGAGAGTTCGCTGCTGTTAATGGTGGTAATATTTGCTTTGGGTTTTGTTGTGAAGGTTCGCACCTGACTAAAGCGACATCAAAGCGACAATAATTATTCGCTAAATCTGGATGAGTGCTTAAAAATATTTCTGCTGTTTGCCAAAGTTTGGCTTGTTTTGTGGTAGTAACAGCCAACATTCCACCAGCATCCCAATTTCCCGGGCGGCGAGTTTTCACCTCTACAAATGCTAATGTTGGGGAGGTGTGATTGGGAAGACCTCGGTTTTTTGCGCTTTCTTCATCTCTTCCGAGTGCGATGATGTCAATCTCTCCCCAGCGACAGTGCCACTGCCGGTGCAGGATTTCCCAGCCTTGCTGCTGCAACCAGTCGGCGACTAAGTTTTCTCCCAATGTGCCGATATCCCGAGAGTTTGGGGATTGGGGGGAATTGGAGTGGGCCGTCGCTAACGGGGGATTCCCTACGGGATAGCTACGCTTGACGCGCTTTCTGGTAGAATTCAATTCTGGACTGTCACGACTGCCCATTAGCTTGAACTTGTATGATGATTTCTCGAATTCGCCAACATATTTATACTTTCTTGCTGAGTTTTGTTATTTTAGCAGTAATTGCCGCTGGGGCGATCGGCATTAATCCCGCACCTGCTTTCGCTTTGGATCACGACAAAGAAATCCTAGTCGGCGCTGATTTTACTGGCAAAGTTCTGACTGACGACAGTTTTAATAAAGCTAATCTTCGCAACAGCAATTTTACCAATGCAGATTTGCGCGGCGTCAGCTTTTTTGCAGCCAATCTGGAAGAAGCGAATTTAGAAGGCGCGAATTTTACAGGTGCGACTTTAGATTTGGCTCGCATGATGAAAGCAAATTTAACTAATGCTATCCTTGAGGGTGCTTTCGCTTACAATACCAGGCTGGAAGGAGCTATCATTGACGGTGCAGATTTTACTGAGACACTGCTGCGAGACGATATGATAGAAAAACTTTGTAAAGTGGCAAAAGGTACTAATCCGGTGACAGGGAGAGATACTCGCGAAACTCTTTTTTGCGACTATTGATATCAGGTTTGTTGAATTAACCACAATACTTGTAGATACTGTCTTGACCTGTCAAGGGGTAGCGAGTAAATAATTGGGGTCGAAAGGTTTTTGGGATTTTAAAATCCCAAAAGCCAAATGGACCAATTTCCGCATCAAAGCACCAATCACCTGCATTTTGACGCCAGCCACGACCCAATAATCGCTCACTCATAGCTTTGAGTAACGGGTTGTGACGCATCGCCACTACCGCAGGCAGATACAATGCCTTTCGTAGTCGGACATTACCGGTACAGGACAAACGAGTTTTGCCTTTAACGGAAGTCCGAGAACTGCGTTCACAGGGTGTTAAACCCGCATAAGCGGCTAGTTGACGGGCATTGTCGTAATCGGAAATCTCACGAATTTCAGCTAACAATACCGAGGCCGTCTGTTCACCAATTCCGGGAATTGAGGTCAAGAGATCACGCTGTTGTTTTAAATGTGGATGTTGGTCAAAATGGTCGCTAATCAGTTTTTTGATTAGTTTTTGTTGTTCTTTTAGGTACTCCAAATGTGCCAGTGTAAGACCGGCAACAGTTGGCGTAGCTGTTTCCAAACGGTTCTGCTCTTGAGTAGCCATTTCTGTGACTGATTCGAGCCGTCGTAACAAAGCTTGTAATTCCTTGACTTCCGGCGCTGTAGGTGTCCATAATGATGGTTTCATTGCCGCACAAAAACGAGCAATTAATGCCGCATCTACGGAGTCAGTTTTAGTTCGTAGAAGTTCGCTTTTGGCAAACCCTTTAATCCGAGCCGGATTGACAATACTGACCTGAAAACCAGCCCCATAGAGGAATTCGGCTAAGGCTTCTCCATAGATGCTAGTAGCTTCCATGCAAGCATGGAGTTCTACTACATTTTGTTGTTTGAGCCAGTTATGTAAACTCTCAAAACCTTGAGTATTGTTGGTAAACTTTTTGGGTTTAGTCGCACGACTTTCGCTCAGTAATAAGACATGAAAGTCTTTTTTACTGATGTCTATACCTAAGACTGTTGATGTCATTTTTAGCTCCAGATGTACTCCGATTTATGAAAGAACGTGACAGGCAATAATTAACTAACCTTGTGAATGCAGGCTTTCCCGACAATGCCGAGAGCCTAAGATACTGTCCAGCTTGGTGCGCCTGTCATCAGTAATGGGAGCTTATCTACACAACAGACTTGTTTAGTCACTCGGGGCGGGCCAACTTCACCGATTGCTGATGTCCTTGAAGAACACTTTCTGCTGTTACAGAACCATTTGCACGAAACTTTCCTTGTTTCTTTAGATTCGCTTTGCTTGTCGGCTCGATCGCTTTGCCTGTCGGCTCGATCGCTTTGCCTGTCGGCTCGATCGCTTTGCCTGTCGGTACGAGCAACTGATTGTCGGTACGATCGCCCACTTGTCGGCTCGATCGCTTTGCCTGTGGGTACGATCAACTGATTGTCGGTACGATCAACTGATTGTCGGTATGATCGCCTGACTCTTTTAAGATACAAGGGGCGGGTTTCACCAACAATCTATCATGTAGACTAACAATCTATATAAACCCGCCCCCACCGGGCGACATAATTTGATGGCGGGTCATTCAACGGACATGATAGGAAAGGCTGGTTAGAGAAAAAACTGGCATTCCTTACTACGAACTGGTTTGTAGTAAGGACTTCATTCCTTAGCCCCAAGGCACGGATGTTAAATCGTAAAAATTAACTTGACGTAGCCGCTCTAATTCCTTGAGCCATTCTTGTTCAGCACAGAATAGTTGGTGATATTCTATAGCCTCTTCGCCACTGCTAGCGGCCTTGGCCTTTTCCCACATATTGAGTGCAATTCGGCGGCGCTTCATGCTAATTATTTGCTCGATACAGGCGAGGGCAGATCTAATGACTAGAGGTGCGCGATAAACGTTTCTTTCTGAGAACTCATTTAAGTGAAATAAATGCGAGATTTGATTTAGTTGATTCGGATATTCAATGAAACTATCTTGCAATTTCAATATTAACTCTGAAGGCGCTACTTGTAAAGACATTTTGTGCAATATTTCTGCATTCACAATCTGATGCCACAAAAATCTGTGGTGAGACAAGCTAAACTGCACGTCTCTAGCTTCTATTGCTTCTCTGACTTCTTGGCGGTATTCGGGACAGTGCAAATAAATCTGCAATAATTGCGCTTCTGCTTCTTCTAAAAGACTGCGGGCTACAGCAGATAAGCTTGATTTTGAGTTTTTGTTTTCGCCGGTTGCACGCTGCTTTTTATATTGTTTGTTCGGCTTCAGCTTGTTTCTAATTAACAGGGGCATTGTTAAAGATTCGTCTTGATTTTGCCGCTTTGCCCAATCGCTGACTACTTGATTTAGCAAGTTTTCGGTTAGCATTTTGGTGAGTCGAGAATCTCCCTTGCTGAGGATTTCGGCGCATTTTTGTAAATAATGCGTTAGCTGATTGTCGTCGGTAATATTGGTTAGTAAATTAATGATTTTTTTTGTGACTTGCTGGGAAGTATCGGCTTGCTTCAAATCTTGATTGACGAGCATTTGTTGCAGTTGCCAATCGAGCCACAACGGAGCATTTTCGAGCAATTCTCGATATTGTTCTGGGGAGTATGTTTTGAGGTATTCGTCGGCATCTTTGCCGTCGGGAATGTTGAGCACCCGCAGTTGCACTTCTCCTTGATAGGCGAGTTTTTCTATTTCTCCAATGGCGCGCGCTGCTGCTTGATTTCCTGCTTTGTCGGCGTCGAAGTTGAGGATAATTTGTTTGGAGTCTGTGTACCGCAATAACTGTCGCACTTGGTTTAAACTCAGGGCGGTGCCGAGGGATGCTACGGCGTTGGAGATGCCTGCGGCGTGCAGTGCGATCGCATCAAAGTACCCTTCTACGACGATCGCGCGATCGGATTTGCTAATGGCTGTTTTGGCTGTATCTAAAGCATATAAGGTTTTGCCTTTGTCGAAAAGTTCTGTTTCGGGAGAATTAAGATATTTTGGTTGTTCGTCGCCGAGAGCTCTGCCGCCGAAACCGATGACTCTGCCTTGGGTGTCGCGAATGGGAATCATGATGCGGTTGCGGAAGCGATCGTAATAACCGCTGCCGCCTGATTTGCGCGGTACAATTAATCCTGCTTGTTCTACTAATTGCGCTGGATAGTTTTTTTGTTCTACTAAATAACTGTAAAGTGCTTCCCAACCTTGGGGTGCATAACCTAGTTGAAATTGTTGGATAGTTTCTTCGCCCAGTTGGCGATCGGATTTGAGATATGCTAAGGGTTCTTCTCCTTGGGTTTGCCGCAAGGCGTGTTCGTAAAAGTTGGCTGTTAGTGCTGAGATTTCATATAGTTGTTCGCGCAGGGAAATTTGGCGCTGCAATTCTTGTCGGTGTTCTGGTTCGACTGTTTTGACTGGTACTTGATAATTTTTAGCTAGTTCTAATACAACTTCGCTGAAGGATCTTTTCTCTAATTCCATGAGGAATTTAAAGGCGTTTCCTCCTGCGCCGCAGCCGAAACAATAGTACATTTGTTTGGCTTGGTTGACGGTAAAACTAGGAGATTTTTCGTCGTGAAAGGGACACAATCCGACGAATTCTTTGCCGCGTTTACGCAGGATGACGCGACCGGAAATAACGTCTACTATGTCGGCTCTTTGTTTGACTTCTTCGATGGTTTCTGGGTGCAGCCGGGGGATTTGCATAGGGCTTTTTTAGGGGGTTTGAAAGTATGTTTATTTTGAGATGGGGAGAGGGCCGGTTTTGTACTCATCTTCTCGCTTGTATGCGAGTGCTCTTAGCTGAACCCGCCCCTTGTATCTTGAAAGAGACAAGCTATCAAACCGCAGACCGCAGGCTGTCGAACCGCAGACACGGTTGTAATCGAACCGCAGACACGGTTGTAATTGAATCGTAACACGAGTAAAGATAAAGAAACCATTAAAGTTTCTTGCCTATAGGTATAGGTGACAGTACAAAGTGTTGTGATCGGACATCAGAAATAGGTGAAGTTGGCCCGCCCCGAGTGACTATTACAAGTCTGTTGTGTAGATAAGCTCCCATTACTGATGACAGGCGCACATAAAAAACTGGACAGTATCTTAGGCGCTCGTTTTCACGGGACAGCCTGCATTTATAAGGTTAGTTAAATTGCCTGTCATGTTCTTTCATATAAACAGGGAGCTTGGAGCAAACAATGACACCGACATTTTTAGGCATAGATATCATTCAGTTGACAGTTGACAGTTGACAGTTGACAGATGAGTGCGACCTCTACCTAGAAGGAAGAGGATTGGAGTAATGAATAGTTTTCTTTTAATTTCTCGCCTTTAAGGGAGAGGCTTTAAACCAATTCTTTCTGGTAAAAAAGACTTTCATGTCGTTTTACTGAAAGAAGAACGTGGCTCAAAACCCCAAAAGTTCACTAATAATACCGCAGGGTTTGAGAGCTTAAATCAGTGGCTCAAAAAGCAAGGTGTCGAAGAACTTCATGCTTGCAGGTCAGCCACGAGCATTTACGGAGATGCCCTAGCTGAATTTCTGTATGAAGCAGGCTATCAGGTGAGTGTGTTAACAGTTGACAGTTGACAGTTGACAGTTGAGTGCGAAGTTTTTAGGCAGGGGATTTAAGCCCCTGCCTAAAAACAATCCACCTAAAGGTGGGGGCTTAAATCCCCTGTGATGCAGGTTAATCCGGCTCGGATTAAAGGGTTTGCTAAAAGCGAACTTCTGCGTACCAAAACTGACTCCGTAGATGCAGCATTGATTGCTCGTTTTTGTGCGGCTATTAAACCTTCACTTTGGAAGCCAACCCCGCTCGAAGTCAAGGATTTACAAGCTTTATTGCGACGACTAGAATCTTTGACCGAGATGTATCAACAGGAAGAAAATCGTTTGGAAACAGCTACAGAAACTGTGGCTAAACTTACGAAAGCTCATTGGTCATATATCAAAGAACAACAAGCAGAAATCAAAAAAATGATTAGCGCTCATTTTGACCAACATCCGCATTTAAAACAGCAGCGCGAGCTCTTGACTTCGATTCCGGGAATTGGAGAACAGACGGCGGCTGTGTTGTTAGCTGAAGTTGGTCAGATTGAAGATTACAAAAATGCTCGTCAACTGGCAGAGAGATGCAGGTTTGACTCCCTGTGAGCGTAGTTCAGGAACTTCTGTGCGTGGCAAAACTCGGAGAGTCTTGTACAGGAAATGTCCGACTGCCAAAGGCATTGTATATGCCTGCCGTGGTGGCGATGCGTCATAACCCCTTACTCAAAGCTATGAGTGAACGATTATTGAGTCGTGGCTGGCGTCAAAATGCAGCTAATTGGTGCGCTTATGAGAAAACTGGTGCATTTGGCTTTTGGGATTTTAAAGTCCCAAAAGCCTTTCGATCCAACTTATTTGCTCGCTACCCCTTGACATATCAAGACAGTATCTACAGATTTTGGGATATTTTTGGTGAACAGAACCCAATCCTACGACCAATTAATATGAGGATATTTCCATTCATAATAATTGGGAAACACAAAATTTGTAAACGAAACCGAAATACTAACCTCTAATGATTTTACATGATGCCACCAACCGACAGGAATAAAGATAGCTTCTCCCGGTTCCAAAATCAATTCAATAATTTTCGCATCTCTGTAAAGCGGGTACTTGTCATAATCTGGATTTTCGCCGTCAACCTTGCTGAAAACTCCGACGTGATTATAAAGCAGAGGTGTTTGTTGCGGAGAAATCAATTTAATTAGTTTGCGGCCCGACACTTGCGCTAAAATTAAATTAACTGGATCATGGTGCAGCGGTGTAATCGTGCCTTTCGGGCCGAACCAAAAGAAAACTCTGCCTTTTGTATCCGTGGGATTGAGGTATTCTGGAAATATTTCAATGTCGTTAAATAGCGGTTTAAATTCCTCTCTTTCCAAAGTCTGGTTGTTAGCAACCATGTAGTAGTCATTGCTAGGCCCGCCCTTGACCACCATCTCTACATATTTGCGGAACAAAACAATTTTTTTGTGATTTTCTATCTTAATTTCGTAATTCGGGTCGGAATTCCGGTTGGCTTGAATTTGTACCTCTGCATCGCCGTATTTTTGCTGTAAATACTCCGGCGTCCACAACTGCAACGCTTTCCAGTTGTGCATGATATTGGTAATAATTACTGGAGTATTTTTGGCGTAGTAATTTTCGAGAAAATACTCTCTGGAAAGGCTGCTTTTGCGTTCGATTGTGCCAAACTTGGAAGACAATGCAGCTAATTGATTGTTAATCCTGAGATGCGATTCTAATTTCTGCAATAACTGGACGTACTGACTGCCTGCTTGGAAGTAGGGATGAGATGATATTTCCATAACTTCTGCGGTGGCTGTTTCCGCATCTATGCCCGTACTTATTAGGGCTTGAATGATTTCGGCGTCGGGTTGATTTAATAATTTGTTAGCCGCCACCCACTGTTTCATATTGTCGGGGACTTCTGGTTTGCTTGGCGCTGCGAGTAGATTGGGCAAGTTTTGTGTCAGCCATTCTAGATTAACGTGTTGTTGCTCGCTTAGAGTAATCCGCAAAGGGGGAAGGGTGATAGTTAGGGGTTGGGTGTCAGACATGATTCGGGTATGTTGTTTTGGGACTGTTTGGTTTGGTTTGAGGTGGTTTGACTAATATAGCAATTTTGTTAACGAACCGCGAAGGCGCTAAGGGCGCGAAGGAAGAGAAGAGGGAAGTTCACAAATTTTGTCGAGGTTGCTGTCAGGATTTTAACTTAACAAGTGTTGCCAGTTCAAGTTTTATAGCTTTGAGCGGTTTTAACCGGATACTTTGGTTAATTTTCTCAAATCAACTCTTATTCATCCAGGCGCGGGTTCCGAAATTTTGGCAGGAATGGGACGCGATTTTAGCTGCTGCGGTAAGAGTATCGGTAAAGTTATTTTCCAAAATGTAGTGACAGAAAGCCCCGTGAAAGATGTCGCCAGCGCCTAAAGTGTCTGTGACTTGAATTTGAGGTAGTTCTATAGTACCGTAACTGCCATTGCTGAGGTATAAAATGGATTTTTCGCCGCGAGTGATGGCAATATGGGAAATTCCGGCTGCTGACAGGTATGCAAAGACTTGTTCTGAATTGTAGCAGTTGGGCGGATGAAAGTTATCCGAACATACAGCCCATTCAATAAAAGGTAATATTTCCTCTAATCCGGGTTTCCAACTGCCACCGTCTAGGACAAGGGGAATGTTTTTTGACTTGGCAAGTTGAGCAATTTCTTTGCTGGCTGCGATTTGATGTCCGTCAAGCAGTACAATACTAACTGATGTTAAAATATCCTCGTTAATTGTTTGACTGTCAACTTGTGATTTAGTAGCATTGATGGAAATTACCGATCGATCGCCCGTTGCTTCAGTTACAATAATCGAAGAGACTGGCGGAGAGTGCGATCGCCCTGGTTGCAAATCGATTATCCTAATATCATACTCCGCTAAGTCTGCACGAATCAATTGGGCGATCGCGTGAGTGCCCAAAACGCCACCAAATACCGCCGCATTCCCCAAATAGCTAAAAGTGACCGCAGCATTTGCCGCCGGCCCGCCCGCAGCAATGGTAGAATCATAAGCAACAACTTTTTGATTTTCACCCGGAGGCTTCCGGGCCAAATAAACCAAATCTAAAGTTGCCAATCCCAAAAATAATCCCGTTTTCATATCTGCGTTAATCCGCGTTCATCTGCGGTTAAAAATCCCAATCTAAAAATGCAAGCAAATCCCACCACAGGAACACTTTACATCGTAGGAACCCCGATAGGCAACCTCGAAGACATGACCTTTCGCGCCATCCGCATCTTGCAAACAGTAGACTTCATCGCCGCCGAAGACACCCGCCATACAGGCAAACTTTTGCACCATTTTCAAATCAAAACCCCCCAAATCAGCTATCACGAACACAACCAACACCAGCGACTTCCCGAACTCATCGACAAACTGCATTTAGGCAAAGATATCGCCCTCGTCACCGATGCCGGAATGCCGGGAATTTCCGACCCCGGTTCCGAGTTAGTCAAAGCTTGTGCCGATGCTAATATTAACATTATTCCGATTCCCGGCCCGACCGCCTGCATTGTTGGCCTAACTGCATCAGGATTACCCACAGAGAGATTTGTATTTGAAGGTTTCTTACCCGTGAAAGGTCAAGAACGCCAACAGAGTTTAGAAGCTTTGCAAATAGAATCCCGCACTATAATATTATACGAATCTCCCCACCGATTGCGACAAACTTTACAAGATTTAGCAAATAGTTTGGGAAGCGACAGACAGATTGTGCTGGCGAGAGAATTAACTAAAATGCACGAAGAGTTTTGGCGTGGTAGTATCGAAAGTGCGATCGAACTTTACACCACCCGCGAACCCCAGGGAGAATTCACCCTAATAATTGCCGGCATCCAAACAGCAGCCCCAATTTTCTCAGAAGACGCCATCAAAGCCGAATTACAAACATTAATAGCAGAAGGCATCAGCCGTTCCCAAGCCAGCCGCCAACTAGCCCAACAAACATCCCTCCCCCGCCGCCAAATCTATCAACTCGCCCTCACAATAGGCGACAATGAATCGCTAGAACAACCCTTAGATAACTTGTGAAAGCTCTCTTCTCTTCTCCTCTGCGCCCTCTGCGCCCTCTGCGGTTAAATAAAAAAGCTAGATAATCACACTCAGAATTATATGGTACGCGGAAACTACGATCGCCAAAAACCTTATTTATGCAACCCCCACATCAACAAACCAATCGCCGAAATCTATGCAGACTTAGACGCCTTTACCTGGGAGATATTTGAAGACCAACCCCACCGCTTCGATACCGTCAGTTTCTACGTCTTGCTTCCCCCGCTATTTTACGAAGGAAAATTCATCAAAGGGATTTACTTCAGCGAAGCAGTCGAACTGATAAACAAACTATTTCCCCAACTTTCCTCAGTATTTTTATCCTTCACCTATTCGCCCGGAATCTCCTACTCCTGGGCCCCCATAGCTGACGCCTACTCCAGTTTATACAAAAACCCGCAACGAGATAAATGGTTTCGCGAAACTTATCCCGATCGCGCCCACAAACCAATCATACCACTGCAAGACACCGACTTCATCAACGAATACTTAATTTCCCCGCGCAACGTCCCCGCCAAAGACATAGACTTGCTAGCCGTCGCCCGAATTTCCGAAGAAAAAAATTTGCCAATCCTAGCCAAAGCCTTAAAAGTTTACCGCCAAAAATATCCGCAAAAACCGATTAAATTAACAGTAGTCACCGGACACGACTTTGATGCTAGCAACCTGAAAACTCTCGACGAGTACGCCTTAAAAGAATGGCAACAAATAGAGACTATTTTAACGAATCCCTCCGACTACATTAATTTAGTGCCGAGAGTAGACTACTACAGCGAAATCCCCACATATTATTCGCGGGCGCAAGCATTCGTTCTCGGTTCCCTTCTCGAAGGAAAAAACCGAGGAATTACCGAAGCCATGAGTTGCAACGTACCAGTAATTTGTTTTGAAGAATTCAACCAATACGCCAGAGGGAACTCGCCTGTTTTCCCCGAAGGTGCGGGTCTTTACGCCAAATTTGACCCGGAATCTCTTGCAGATACTATATATACAGTATTGGAAAATCAAACAGAATTCAAACCGCGATATCAGTATTTAAAGCATTGCGGGCGCAAGAACTTTTTCAATACTTGTATAGACAGTTTTCCTTACTATCAGCACAACATTCCCGACTACAAGCCCGGAGATGCGATTAACAATTTGTGGCTAGATTTAGCAGTTCAGCAAAATTATCAAGTTAGTTTGAATAGTTTTTTGTATGGAGGTTCGCCAGTGTCTCATATTCGTGGGATAAATGCGATTCAGCACAATCTCCGGGAGTTAATCAAGTTTCAATGACAGATAATTCGGAGTGATTAAACCGCAGAGGCCACAGAGAACACAGAGGAAGAGAAGAGAGAGATGAATAATTCTGATGTCAAGGGATTTGAGATTAGTCTTCATAGCGAGGACTTTCGCTAAAAGCCCCGTGGAATTCATTCCCTAGCGACTGGTAGATGGTCGGTTTCAGTTGACACTGATGCCCTATTCCCTATGCCCTATGACAATATCCTCAAAAATCTTACTTGCCAAAACTCTAGCCAAATTCACAGGAACAGCATTGCCGACCATTTTGTAGCCGTCAGCAATATACTTGTACTTAAAAATAAAGTCATCTGGGAAAGTCTGAACTCTCGCACACTCTCGCACAGAAAGCCGGCGGTAAGGGTGAGGCGAATTCTGGTCAAAAATGCGTTTATCCTTGCCAACCAGAATCATTTTACTAGCTTGAGGATGGAGAGGCGCGTGTCTGCCGCTTGCCTGAATTGTAAAAGAAGGTTCTGACCAACTTCTAACTCGATTTCGCGACATATAAATGCTCGAAAACCCCAAATCGGCACATTCGTGATTCGCGACAGAATCGTGATAATTATCTACTTTACCCTTAACTGACATTGGGGCGATCGCCTGCAAATCAAAAATAGCATCTTTCAGCGTCAAAACCTCGGTTCCAGGTTCGGGAAACTCAAAACCCAAACCCAGAGTTTCCCGATAACCAACAACAATCACCCTTTGCCTATCTTGCGGAACACCAAAATTTCTCGCATTCAACAACTGGAACGAAACCCGATACCCGATAGCCTCAAACTGAGATAATATATAAGTGAAAGCATCCTTATTTCTAGGTGCCAAAATACCGCTAACATTCTCAGCCAAAAAGAACAAAGGTTGCTTGTCCCGCACAATTCTGATATACTCCCAGAAAAGTTGACCCCGACTATCATCAATCCCCCGTTTCGCGCCCGCCTCACTCCAACTTTGACAAGGAGGCCCGCCAATAATTCCAATACAGTTGGGAATTTCATCAGAATTAATTATTCTGATATCTCTGCGGTCTAAAATAGTTTCAGGATGATTGAACTCGTAGGTATCCCAAATAGACTTATCGTATTCATTCGACCAAACCGGATTAAACCCAGCCAAGCGAAAACCCAAATCCAACCCGCCACAACCCGCAAACAAAGAAATAATATCCAAAGCCACCTTTTTTTACCAACAATCAATACAACAAATCAATTATAAACATCTCTCTTATTAACTTTCTTTCTCTTTATTCTCTCACTCTGGGCCCTCTGCGCCCTCTGCGGTAAAAAAAATCTAATTCACAAACAAATATAACACTTATAATCCTCAATGAATGCAAACTCCATCCTCAAATCCTACCAACACTTCGGCGTACACCTGGGCTTAGAAAGAATTCACCAACTCCTCGAAAAACTAGATAACCCTCACAAACAAGTACCCATTATCCACATTGCCGGGACAAACGGCAAAGGTTCCGTTTGCGCTTATCTTTCTTCCATACTCACAGCAGCAGGCTATCGAGTCGGGCGCTACACATCCCCCCACTTAATCAATTGGACAGAAAGAATTTGCATCAACCAACAACCGATTTCTACAACAGCATTGCAGCAGTGTCTAAAACAAGTTGTCAACGCTGCGGAAGGTAATACAGAAACTCCCACTCAATTTGAAATCATCACCGCTGCGGCTTGGCTGTATTTTGCAGAACAAAAAGCAGATATTGCCGTGATAGAAACCGGATTGGGTGGTAGATTAGACGCGACTAATGTTTGCGAAAATCCCCTTGTTAGTGTCATCACTTCTATCAGTCTCGAACACTGGCAAATCCTCGGCCCTACTGTCGCCGATATTGCTGGGGAAAAAGCCGGAATTATCAAATCAAAGTGTCCGGTAGTTGTCGGAGAATTGCCAGAATCTGCTAGAATAGTAGTAGAAAAACGCATTCAAAAATTAGACTGTCCGGCAATTTGGGTAAAACCAGCGGTAGATTTAGGAGAAGGATTTGCAGAATACGATCCCAATCCTGAAATCAGCGTTAATTCGCGTACATCTGCTGTTAAAATAAAGTATGAATTGCCATTGTTGGGCAAAATTCAATTAATGAATTCGGCGATCGCACTTGCCACTATCCACACCCTCCAAAACCTAGGATGGCAAATCTCCCCAACCGCCATCACCAACGGAATCGCCAAAACTCAATGGCCCGGAAGACTTCAGCAAACTACCTGGAAAAACCGCAACATCCTGATTGACGGCGCGCACAACCCCGCCGCAGCGCTCGCCCTGCGCGAATATGTAGATAATCTTACCAGTTCCCCGTCACCGATTAACTGGGTAATCGGCATTTTGGCGACTAAAGACTGCGATGATATTTTACAAGCATTACTCAAAAAGGGCGATCGGCTTTACCTAGTACCCGTACCAGATCAAAACTCATCATCCCCCGCAGAATTAGCCGCCATTGCTCAAATTATCTGCCCCGAATTAACTGTTTGTCAAGCCTTCCCAGACTTAACAACAGCCTTAGATGTTGCAGTTGCAGGCGACAATTTAACAGTCCTTTGCGGTTCCCTGTATCTCGTCGGCTACTTCCTGCAACAACAACAATCCCAAGCTTAAACGCATTATAATTGCGTTTCTTCTTCTGTAAAAATAGGAGGCCACAGTTCCGAAACGGGCAATTCCCAACCGGGAAAAAGTTCTGCTACTGTTAAGATATCGCCATTTCCTAAAACAGTCGGTTCATCTGTAGAGCGATAAATAGTCACTGTTTCTTCATCAGGATCGATCAGAATCCCGACAACCGCCCCCAACTCGATAAACTTCAAAACCTTGGTTTCTATAGGCTTAATGCGATCGATCTGAGATTTAATCTCAACCACCAAATCCGGGACAAGTTCACCAAAATAACGCGGACTTTGGCACAATCGGGCGGCGCGCACAAAAGAAACATCCGGTGCTTTGACATTCGTATCCGGCATGATGAAACCGCCTGCGGAGTCAAAAACTCTCCCCAAGCGACGGGGGTAAACCCAGTTACCCAGCAAGCGAATCAAAATACTACTGATTTCACTCGATACGATGTCTGATGGCCCCACAATTGAAAGTCTCCCGTCTTCTAGTTCAATTTTGTAATCTAAACCCGCTTCGGAAAAAAGGGTTTGAACTTGGTTTAAATCTTTGAGTGTCATCGCTGGCATAAGAATTTTCTCCTATTCCGATCGGAGCTTTGATTTTAACACAAGTCAAATTTATGAATATTTGAGGAATTTAGGCTATTTTTCTATAAATCATCAATCAAGCTGCATTCAGAAAGGCGATCGCGCTTTTCAACGCACAATCGCTTCAAATATAAGGTTTTTTGCTACAAAATCGTCAAATATGTTTCAGTTGGACTGATGGGTAAAGGCTTCAAAATTTGATTTTGCAAGTCTATTTCCAATCCCAATGCTTCCAAAGGTATCACGCCCAAAAGCGCATCATTGCCTCCCGGCAATTCTAAGCACTCGAAAGTGCCTTCTCGCTCGAACATTGATATTTTGGCATCTTGGAAAATTCGGGCTTTACCAATACCCCTTGCTGTTGCTACGTCTACTTCTTTGAGCAGTTTTAGTCCCAATTGGGCGATCGCATTTTTCGGCAAACACAAGGTAGTAGCCCCCGTATCCACCAATACATTTTTGAGGGTTATCGACCGAATTTCTTCTTCTGATCTCACCCCCGCTTCTGCCAAAATTTGGTCGGCTCGATTAATGATTGTCAGAGTGGCAAAAACTTTTCCCATTGGATTGCTGTTTTTAATTTGCATAGTTGTCTCCTGCGGTAGCATCGGAGTTATTACTGCTTTTAATTATAACTTCTACGCAGTCGCGATAGCCCCTACAAAAAAACAGGTTCGTAGTGAGGACTTTAGTCATTCTTGATGCGGACTAAAGTCCTCACTACGAACCTCGTAATAATTTTTAAGCTGATAAATAATTTATATATATGGCGGCACGGATTCCCATTATTTAATAATATGTCAAGTCGCATAAAAAAGCAAGGGGGAAAAGCAAAAATATTTCCGCCCCAGCTTCAATTCAAAACTACCTTTGATCCCAAGCCTTAGCCGCATCACTCACAGCTTGTTCCACCGATTTTTCCTCCAACATTGCCGCCTGCAAATTGTCATAAATCGCCTTTTGCAACTTCTTAACATCCTTGAGAGGCGGAATCAATAGCTCGGCGGAACTCAACCCAGAAGCACTAACAACCCGAGCTCGATCGGCTGCAGGAGCATCAGCCGGAACGCTCTTAAAATAAGAGTCTTGCAAAGCCTCAACTGTAGAAGGCAAAACATTAGCAGCCTTAGCAAAAGCCAACTGATTTTGAGAATTAGTCACGTACAAAGCAAACTTGACAGCATCATCCGGGCGCTTGCTGTCGCGAGGCACAACCAAATTCATCACCGCCACAGTCTTCTTGCCGGTTTCCCCTGTAATTTGAGGCGCAGCAGCCGAAACAGCACCAATATTCGGAGCATTCTCGGCGATCGCCTTTAAAAACTGTGGCCCCGAAGCTAACAAAGTAGTTTCCCCAGCTTGATAAAGCTCGATCGCCCTACGATGTCCCTGCACCAAAACATCCTGCGGCAAAAGTCCGCCCTTGTACAAATCCACCCAATACTGAAAAACAGCCTTGCCCTTATCAGTATTAAAAGCCGCCTTGCCTTGAGCATCAACCAAAGGCACACCCATCTGCACGAAAGATTGCAAAACTTCCGCCGAATCTTCCGGCACAAAAGTCACAAAAAAAGCAAACTTACCAGTCTTTTCTTTCACCTGCTTGGCAACAGTTACCAACTCGGCATAAGTAGCCGGAGGCTTAGCAATTCCAGCCTTCTTCAACAACTCCGTATTGTAAATTGTCACCCCAGTCGTGAGATACCAAGGAATGCCAAAACTCTTGCCGTCAAGTACGCCAGCTTTCCAGATATTTGGCAGATAGGTCGATCGAACTTGCTCAGAAATTCGAGAATCCAAATCCAGCCAAGCATTGCGCCCCGCCAACAGCGAAGCAAAATCGGGATTTAGGTTTACCACATCCGGCGCAGTTTTCGCCGAAACCGCCCCCAAAATCTTGCTTTCCATAGCAGACCAAGGAACGTCCACCCAACGCACCTTCACCCCCGGATTTTCCGCTTCAAAACCGGCGATCGTCTTGTTGAAATACTCAGTAAACTGAGGTTGAAGCTGCATAGTCCAGAACTCGATTTCCTGCGTATTATTTGCCTGGGAATTAACAGCAGGCTTGCCGCAACTCACCACCGCAGCCAGCAGCAGCCCCACCAGTCCAAAAACAGCAAACAGTTGCCAAGATTTACGTTTCATAGAATAAAATTTGAGAGTTATGGGAACCGTCAGACAAAAAAGCGTGAAGTGAAGCGAAGCTATCCCCTTCCCCGCAGGGGTTCCCGAAGGGTAGGGTAGGGAATCGCCCGAATCAAGCGCGATCAAGTCAGTAACAGAGTTTTGTATCTGGACACCGCGATCGAGAGAGTCGGTTTTTGTGTAAAATCGGCAGTTTTTAGGTCGATCGAGCTGGAATTTATTGACATTCGCAGCAGAATAGCTATTGTCAAGTAAATTGGATAGCATAAAATCGGAACTAGCGATCGCGCAACACAGACTGAGCTGTGCAGCTACGGCGGGATACCGAGATTACAGCACTCTTGCGGCAGTTGGAAACCAACCCTCCAACACGCCTGGGCGCTGAATCAGGCTGGCCAACTACAAAAGAAAAAAATAGCAATTATCGGCGACCCAATCACATGGTTAACTTTTTCAAAGGTCTACTTTCCCAACGCCAGCCAGGAATCGGGATCGAAATAGCCCCAGACCGCATCAACATCATTCAGCTCGAAAAGAAAGCTCAGGCATTAAAATTAGGCATCCTAGCCTCAATAGAAGTTCCAGAAGACTATATACAAGAAGGACAAATAGTCGATCCGCCGGGAATGGCAGAACTCATACGCGCCGTCCTCGCAGAAAACAAAATCAAAGCCAAGCGAGTAGCCACAGCCATTCCCGGCCGCGAAGCCGTCATCCGCCTCATCCCTGTTCCCGCCGAGCTCAACGAAGAAGAACTGCGGGATTACATGAACGCAGAAGCAGGACTGTACTTGCCGTTTCCCAGAGAAGACGCCGACGTAGACTATCAAAAAATAGGCCTTTTTGTAGATGACGACGGCGTAGAAAAAGTGCAAGTCGTGTTAGTAGCAACCCGCAGAGAAGTTACCGACACATACATCGAAACCTTCAAAGAAGCCGGACTGATTATAGACGTACTAGAAGTAACCAGTTTTGCCTTAATCCGCACCCTCAAAGAACAACTGCAACAATTTTCCTCCCAAGAAGCAGCAGTTCTCACCGCCATAGAATTTGACAGTACCGAGTTAGCTATAGTAGTGGACGGCATACCTCAGTTCAACCGTACCATCCCGATCGGCACCTACCAAATCCAGACCGCCCTCAACCAAGCCATGAACCTGCCGCCAACCAGAGACACCAGCGAACTGCAAGGCATGACCCTGCCCGTCACAGATACAATGGGCGCATCGGGAGACGCCAATCCCGGCACAAATGCAATGATTAAAGTATTGGGAGAACTAGCAGACGAACTGCGCCGCTCAGTAGACTTTTACCTCAACCAGAGCGAAGAACTCGAAGTAGCGCAACTGCTGCTAGCAGGCCCGGGAGCTGCGATCGGCAAACTAGACGAATTTTTTATGCAAAGATTAAGCTTGCCCGCATCTCAAGTCGATCCCATCGAAACCCTAGGACTCGAAATCAGCGAAGAAATTACCCCAGAACAGCGAGCAGGTTTAGGAGTCGCCCTAGGTTTAGGACTAAGGGAGGTTATGTGAACTAACAGTTTTAGATGAGAGAAAAACCGATTTGAGAATTTTAGGTAAAAACCCCTGCCAAAAGAAGAAGGCAGAAAGCAGAAGGTAAAATATTGGAGGTAGAAGGTAGAAGGTAAAAGGTAGAATATATCTGAGGTAGAAGCAGCCCCTTCCTTCAGTAGAAGGCAAAAAGTTGTTTCTTTCTTCCCTAAATAAATCCTTCACTTGTACCAACAATCTTGGGTTCTGTCTAAAATCTCAAATTTCAAATTTAAATCTATAGCAACAGCCAAGACTGTTAGGACATTCTTAATTGCTCAAACATAAGCGGTAGAGCACTTTTTCCTTCTACCTTCTACCTTGTACCTTTTACCTTTTACCTTCTGCTTTATGCCTTCTGCCTTGTGCCTTCTGCCTTCTTCCTTCTGCTATAAAAACGAGTGAAGCCATGTACAGCCTAGATATTAATTTTCTCAACGACCGTCCGGACTACAAACCCGTCGCAGCAGCCAAAAGCTCAGCTAGAAAAAGTTCTGGCGGAGCCAAAGACCAACTGCCCCTAATTGGGGCGGCGCTGTTTGCCTTCGGCATCAACGCCGCAGTCATGGGCACCTGGTGGTGGGCGACTAATGAAAATAACAAGTTGACCGAACAACAAACCACCATCGACCAAGAACTGGCAACGTTAAACACTCAAGCTAACGAAATCAAAGCCATCAACGCCGAAACCGACCAAGTTACCGCCGAATACAAAGCATTAGCCGGAGTATTCGAGCAAATTAAACCTTGGTCGGCGATGCTGCAAGACCTCAGTGCCCGTACTCCAGCGGGAGTGCAAATTGGCAAAATCGAGCAAATCGACCCGAGTCCCTCCCCCGTTGCAGCAGCACCCCCACCCCCCGTAGCCACCCCCGCAGCCAGCCCGTCCCCAGGGGCGAGTCCGTCTCCAGCCAGCCCCGCCCCGGCAGCAGCTCCCCCCCCTGTCGTCCCGCAGCAGGCAGCAAAAATACAAATTTCAGGGATAGCCAGTACCTTTGCTCAAGTTAACGACTTTATGTTGCTAGTCCAGCGCTCCCCTTTCTTCCTTAACACCGATACCAAACTGATAGCGGCCACATTAAAAAACAACCCTGCACAATTACAAGTGCGTAACCAAAACGCAGCACCACCAGAACTTCCCAAACTGCGACCGGTGGTGGAATATAAAATTGAAACGACGCTCAGCCCGACGGGAGCCTCCGAGTTGCTCCCCGAACTCCGCAGCAAGCAGGCAGACGGGCTAGCAATACGGATAGAAACACTTCAAGAAAAAGGAGTGCTAGAACCACAAAAACCAGAGGTGAAAAAACAATGACATTAGCAAATGAGTATGTTGGTCCTAGCGGACAAGCAGAAGAGACAGGGACTCAGGAAATATTCGGCATTAAGCTGACACCCCAAGTCCAAGCCATAGCCATCGCGGTTCTCGGCCTCGTCATTGCCGGCGGCCTCGTCTACAAATTCGTACTGCCCGACTTCCAAAAACTTAGCGAAAGCAAGCAAAAACTTAGCGAAAGCAAGCAAACGCAACTGCAATTGCAAGCTCAAATTCAAAAAAAGGCAGAAGCAGAAGCCAAGCAAGAAGAAGCAAAACAGCGCCGGGCCCAAGTGACGGCAATGTTTGCCAGTGACGCCAGCGCCAACACGATTTTGCTTGACATGACCCAACTGGTTAATAGAATCAACGCCGGGGTGCAAGGAGATGACCTCAAGGCTAAAATTACCAAATTTGAGCCGGATATGCCCCCAGCAGCAGCAACCGCCGCGCCGGGAGCTCCAGACCCTGATATTCTGGCCGATACCTCCTTCGGGCCGTCCCTAGCTGGCAAGCTCAGACGCAAAAAATTTAAGGTAGAGTTTGAAGGCACTTTCGCTCAAACCCGCAATTTTATGCGTAACTTGGAGTTGATGCAGTCGCTGTTGGTAGTGAGGAATTTGAAATCTGAATTGCTAGCATCAAATCAGCCAATTGAAGTTGACTTTTTGAAAGGGAAAATAGTTCCTGTGGAGCAGCCGCCAACTAAAATTAAAACTGCTTTTGACTTGCACGCACTGCTGCCGTTAAAGCAAGAAGAAAAACCTCCAACTCCGGCTCCGAGTCCTGGTGCTAAGTAGCAGTAGTGGGGCGGATAGATTATTAGCTATTGTTCCCAACTCGCTCTTTCACAAGAAAGGAGAAGGCAGAAAGTTGAATTTGGAAGATTGAAGGTAGAAGTAAAAAAAATATGAATGCCACACAAACATTTTTTATATGGCAATCAAAAATTTGCTCTAAAACCTAATTTCTTCTAATACCAGTTTCCCCAAAAATGGAACTGTAGGATAGCTTCTAACCCTTATGTCATCAGTTATTCCCAATTCTTTAATCGAAAATCGAAAAGGGGATAACTTCTCCCTTCCAAAAGGCTCGAACCCTTGAATCTTTCAGTCAGTTTAGCAGCTAGCGACAAAAGACTGCGAACAACAAATAACAAAGTGTAGTAGAGGAGAGAACGTGAAACAGCATCTACGGTTAAGTGGAGGACTCTTGGGCAGCATGGCCGGAGTTCTCGTAGCGCAAGCCCCCGTCTGGGCGGCGCCGACTCAAGTCACAGGAGTGCAAGTAAGTCAAGCCAATAATGGGGTAAATATTGTCCTAGCTACTGAAAAGGGCGATCGCCCGCAAGTTTTCGCCATCAATAACGGCAATACTTATCAAGCCACAATTATCAACACCCAGCTCCGCTTGCCACAAGGCAACAGCTTCCGTCAAGATAACCCCGCTCCGGGCATTTCTTCAGTAGAAATCAGCCAGGTAGAGGCTAACAGCATCCGCGTTGTGGTAGCCGGCACCAACGGAGTTCCCAACGGACAAATTGTGCCGGGACAAGGCCAAAGCATCGTTCTCAGCGTTGCCGGAGTTGGCGGCACAGCACAGTCTGCCCAAACTGTACCCCCGCCGCCTCCGGGACTGCCACTGAGCCAAACAGCTCCCCGGCCGGCTCCCCAAGTCCGCACCTCGCAAGCCCCAGGCGTGATGCTGCCAAATCCAGAAGTTACTGTTACCAGGAACGATCGCCCGCCCCTCCCCAGCGAAATACAATCCCAAAGCAATCAAGCTGCGCCTTTCCAACCGCGGGCAGTTGCTCCGCCCTTGGGAGATATCGCAGTGTCTAACATCGCCCCCGGCGCGGGAAATATTGAACTGAGTTCGGGAGAACGCATCCCCCGCTTGGTGCTGCGGGATGCCCCAGTCCGGGACGTTTTGGCTCTGCTGGCTCGCGCTGCTGGCTTGAACATTGCTTTTACAGGCGGCGGGGCCCCTGGTCAACCTGGCCAGCCCGCAGTGCCTGGTCAGCCAGGAGCTTCCGGCTCGGATGAAGGGCCAAAGATTTCCTTGGACATCGAAAACGAGTCGGTGCAAGATGTCTTTAATTACGTGCTGCGGCTCAGCGGATTACAAGCTAACCGCCAGGGGCGGACGATTTTTGTAGGGACTAGCTTGCCGATCGACTCGCGCAATATTATCATTCGGACTTTGCGGCTCAATCAAGTTCGCTCTACGGATGCGGCTAACTTTTTGAGCGCTCAAGGGGCGGAAACTCAACTGCCGATTACTCGGGTGACTATTCAAAGCGTGGGCCAGGGAAATGCGGCGCGGGATGTGGAAATTCGGGAACCGGACATTAAGGCGATCGGCGCTAAGGACGGCAACGGGCCGCTGTTGCTGAGGGGACTGTCGGTGCTGGCGGATTCTCGGCTCAATTCCATCACTTTGGTGGGAGATCCGCGCAAAGTGGATATTGCCGTAGCTTTCTTGACTCAGCTAGATCTGCGCCGCCGTCAAGTGGCTGTCAACGTCAAGGTGATCGATATCAACTTGTTGGGAAATAACGAAACTAATAGCAGTTTCTCTTTCGGAATTAATAACAATTTCTTTGTCAATGACGGCGGGGTGGCAAGTCTCAATTTTGGTGGCATCAATCCGCCCAGTGAGGGTGATGCCCGAAACGGGATACTCGCTCGACCGATCACCGACAACCCCCTAGGAACCCCGGACGTTTTCTACGATGCGAACGGCCGGCGTATCGTGCCGTTTACAGGTCAAGGTCTCGAAGGCCCCGCCAAAGGTGTGTTCCTCCGACCGACAGCCCCAGTTACTAATGACCCCACGCGAGTTGGAATTGAGAATTATGAGCCAGGATCGAGGGACGCTTCGGGAAGTGCAGACTTCGCCTTGTTCCCCCTGTTCCAATATCCCAGGAGGTTCCTGTCGGCGTTGCGGGCAACTATTGAGAGCAACAATGGCAAAATCCTGACCGATCCGACTCTAGTGGTTCAAGAAGGGGAAACGGCGAATGTGAATATTACTGATGAGGTGATTACTAACATCACACAGCAAACGCAGAGCACCGGAAATACAAGTACCACAACAACGACGGCCGTCAAAGACAGGGCGGGTTTGCAGTTAGGGGTGGCGATTGACAGGATTGACGATAATGGCTTTGTGTCTCTGCGGGTGAACCCGATTATCAGGACACCCGGCAGGACTCAAGACCTTTCGACTGGCGGGAACGTTAATACGATCGCTCTGCTGGGCGAGCGATCGTTGCAATCCGGGCTAATTCGCCTGCGGGACGGTCAGACTTTGATTGTTTCGGGGATTATCCGAGACGAAGAACGGACTACAGCGAACAAGATTCCGATTTTGGGAGATTTGCCGATTATCGGTTCGCTGTTCAGGAGAACCAATAAGACCAACCAGCGGGCGGAGTTGATTGTATTGCTGACTCCGCAGATTTTGGATGATAGCGATCGATCGAACTTTGGCTACCAAAACAACATCAGTCCCGACGCACGCCAACTGTTGCAGCGCAGTCAGCCCGTCCAGCCGAGACAGTAGGAACGAAGGAAAAATGCCTTGCTGTCAACTTTCCACGCTCTTTCCCCTGAGTCCCAAAGTCCGACAGTCCGACAGTCCGACAGTCCGACAGGGGTTGAAACCCCTGCCTCACAGCTAAAGTCCTCTAAAAGAGGACTAAAGAACTCATTAGTCCTCTGCAAAAAGACTATAAATCACTCTTTCAGTCGTCTTCAGACGACTTCAGCTATGAGACAGGGACTTCAGTCCCTGGCGGGTTTCGGGAGAAGGAAACAGCCCTGCCCCACGGGGGAAAGAAAGAGGGGAAAGAAACAAGGAAGAAGGAAAAAACTTTTCCTTTAGCCCTTGACAAATTACATTTTATTCCTTCTATTTCTCCTTTTTTATGCTTTCAAATCCACCGAGGCGAGAAATCTTCTCTCCAAGGTGGTATTTTTTTACTTAAATTTTGGGATTAATTACAAAAATTAGCAAGTTCCATATAAATTAAAGGTTCCACCGATCCATAACGGTCGGCAAGACTTTAGAATAATGCAGTGAAAATTAGATGCTGTGGGGTTTTCAGCAGTTAGAAACAAAAATTCCTTTTCTGACCAATTACCCTAGGGTAATTGGTATTCAGCAGGAGTTGTGATTCGGGGAAGCGGACGGGAGCAATCGGGAACCACCCAAACCTCCCAAGGCACACCTCAATCCAGTTGATAACTCACAGCTAATAGTTGAACTAACTCTGTTTAACGTAATTTTGCAAATCCAGAAGGAGTTGGCAATGAACAAAGGTGAATTGGTTGATGCAGTCGCGGAAAAGGCTACCGTGACGAAAAAACAGGCAGATGCTGTTTTGAGTGCGGCCCTTGAAGCAATCATGGAAGCTGTCTCCAATGGCGACAAAGTGACGCTGGTCGGTTTTGGCTCGTTTGAGTCGCGGGAACGCAAGGCCCGCGAGGGTCGCAATCCCAAAACTGGCGACAAGATGGAAATCCCAGCAACCCGAGTTCCTGCATTTTCCGCAGGGAAGTTGTTTAAGGACAGAGTTGCACCGCCGAAAAACGCAGAATAGCTGGCGAACTGAGTCTTGATTAGACCTGTACACGGTGGGAATTTAGCTTGGGCAGCCGCACTGGCAGGCTGCCCTGCCTCTGCTATTCTCGATTTTTCTGCCAGTATCAGTCCTTTGGGCCCTCCTGAGTCTGCCCTGGCTGCGATTCAATCACACTTGAGCAGTCTGACGGCTTACCCTGATCCGGATTATGGAGAGCTCAGGACTGCTTTAGGTGAGGCTTTGAATGTTGACCGGGATTGGATTTTGCCGGGGAATGGTTCGGCGGAATTGTTGACTTGGGCGGCTTGGGATTTGTCGAAGCTGGAGGCGACTTATTTGGTGACTCCGGCTTTTGGCGATTACTCGCGGGCTCTTTCGGCTTTCGGGGCGAAGGTGATCAAATGTCCTTTGGATCTTCAATCTTGCACCATTTTCAAAAACGGGCAAGATGCCCATTCCACAAGAGATGAATTTTCTTGTGGAACAGGCATCTTGCCTGTCCCTAAACAAGTAATTGAGCATGGTGCAACATCTCAGTTGGATCTGAAATCGTTGGGCGCTGGGGCAGGAAACGAGTTAGTAACGGATGATTTGTCGGTTTCTAACCGTTCCCTTGTCTCCCCTTCTTTCCGTCTCCCGGTGCCTCTTGCTCTCGATGCCCCCTCTCGACGAGGTTTGCTCCTGAACAACCCGCACAATCCTACGGGTTTGCTGTTTGCTAGGGAGGCGATTTTGCCTTATGTGAAGCAGTTCGGTATGGTGGTGGTGGATGAGGCCTTTATGGACTTTCTACCGCCTTCTGAGCAGGAAACTTTGATCGATGCTGTTGAGGAGTTTCCGAATTTGGTGATTTTACGATCGCTCACTAAATTCTATTCTCTGCCGGGACTGCGGTTGGGCTGCGCGATCGCCCATCCCGATATTCTGCGCCGCTGGCAGCAGCAGCGCGATCCTTGGCCTGTGAATGCTTTGGCTGCTGCTGCTGCTGCTGCTGTGGTTCGAGATGCTGCTTTTGAGCTGCAAACCTGGGATTGGCTGCCTCTTGCTCGCTTTGAGCTGTTTGAGGGTTTGGCTAATTTACCGGGTTTGCAACCTTTTGCAGGGGCGGCTAATTTCTTGTTGGTTGAGTCGTCTATGTCGGTTTCTTCGATTCAAAAAAGTCTGTTGGAACGACACCGGATTTTGATTCGGGATTGTTTGAGTTTTCCTGAGTTGGGCGATCGGTTTTTTCGGGTGGCTGTGCGCTCCAGGGCGGACAATCTGCGGCTGATTGCTGGACTTACGGATGTGATTAGTCAGTTGACTGTTGTCAGTTGACTGTTGTCAGTTGACTGTTGGCAGTTGACTGTTGTCAGTTGACTGTTGTCAGTTGACTGTTGTCAGTTGTCAGTTGTCAGTTGACTGTTGACTGTTGACTGTTGACAACAAATAACAAATAATACCATTTACGATTGCATCGGAATAATATATTTGGATGATATAGCGTGCGAGCGAGACGCTCGCACACTCATAATTCCGATGCGGCCGGATTTGATATAACAAATAACAAATAACAAATAACAACTGCCAACTGCCAACTGACAACTGCCAACTAACAACTGCCAACTAACAACTGCCAACTGCCAACTAACAACTGACAACTGCCAACTGACAACTGCCAACTGACGACTGCCAACTGCCAACTGACTTCTTTATTTATGCTTGACTATGATTTAGTGATTATTGGTGGAACTCCGGCCGGACGTTATGCTGCTTTGACTGCAACTAATTTCCCGGCTCGCGTTGCTTTGGTGGAACCGTTAAGTAATTCGCAAGATTTACCGACTGGGGGGAAAGAGTCGATCGACCTTGGTTTGAGATACAGCCAAACTTTGAGGGAGGCTGCTCGTTTTGCCCACCAGATTAGCCGCCCACAGTTCGGACTTCGCCGAGATCTGGCTAATTCGGAAATGCCGATCTCATTGCAATTTAACGGGGTTAATCAGTGGGCTGACGGTGTTGTTTCTAATTTGTCAGAAATTGACGATCTCAGCGTTTTGGGCGCTCGCGGGGTTGATATTATTTTTGGTAGCGGCGAGTTTGTTGCGAAACCGGATTTGGCTTTTGTTGTGGGCGGGCGAAAATTGCGATCGCTCTGTTATTTGCTAGCTTGTCCAACTCTGCCGGCGATTCCCAATATTGAAGGACTTTCGTCTGCTGGCTTTTTTACTTCGGAAACTGTCGGGGAATTAGCAAAACTTCCACAGTTGCCTAAAAGTTTGGCTGTAATCGGTGCAGATCCCAGCGGTGTCGAAGTGGCTCAGACTTTTGCTCGGCTGGGGGTTGCTGTCACTTTGGTAGTGAAAAGTTCGCACATTTTGGCTAAAGAAGACCGAGAGGCTGCTGGGTTGGTTCAAGCTGGAATGGAAGCTGAAGGAGTGCGGATTCTGACTGCTACTGAGGTAACTCAAGCTAGGGTGATTGAGGGTAAAAAGTGGATTCAAGCTGGGCCAAGGGCGATCGAAGCTGAGGAGATTTTTCTGGCCGCCGGTAGAGGGCACAATTTTTCCTCATTAAATCTCGAAGCGGCTAAGGTTAAATTCAGCGATCGCGGGGTGATTTTAAATGAAAAGCTGCAAACAACAAATCATCGCATTTATGCGATTGGCGATGTTGCTGGGGGTTATCCGTTCCTTCACATCGCTAATTACGAAGCTGCGGTTGCTGTGAAAAATGCTTTGTTTTTGCCGCTGTTTCAAATAGATTATCGCGGGATTCCTTGGGCGATTTTTTCTGATCCGCAGTTGGCGAGGGTTGGCTTGACTGAAGCGCAAGCAAGGCGCCGTTTTGGAGACGATCTCATTGTTTGTCGGGAATATTTCAAGAATGTTGAAAGAGCTCAAATGTCAGGGGATACAACTGGTTTTTGTAAGATTGTCGGGCGTCGGAACGGGGAGATTTTGGGAGCGAGTATTGTGGGGCCGCAAGCTGCTGAGTTGATTCACGCGATCGCTTTGGCTGTGCGTCACGGGATGAAGGTTGAGGCGATCGCCCAACTTCCTTATATTTGGTCGAGTTTTTCGGCAATTAACGGTCAAACTGCTGCTGTTTGGGAGTCGCAGCGCTTGGGGAGCAATACTTTTATGCAGAATTTCTGGGAGAATTTGTTTCACTGGCGCAGGTATTGGAAAAGATAGTTTTGGGCATAGGGCATAGGGCATCAGGCATCAGGCATTGGGCATTGGGCAAACAGGGCATCGGGCATTGGGAAGTATATTTCTATTCAAAGCTATTGATTTAGTGGTTAACTATGAATATGATAATCAATGTCAAAACTTGAAACACAGTCTAGATACGCTCATAATATCCGAGGTTTGATTCATGGATTGCAAAACAGCTACTTTGGTTTACGAAACCGGAAATCCCCTGGAAAAGATTCGCGAGATTTTTCCTGAAGCTTGGCAATTTTTGACACATCAGTCTTTGGCTTTTGTTGCCGGGAAAGATGATGAGTTTGATGCGGAAATTAAAAAGTCGATCCTCTCCGAGGGCTGCGCTAACGGCAAAACGCCTTTTGGGTTCAGAATTACTCACCGCGATGATACTGAACAGTTGACAAAAGATATTTCTGAACTGTTGGGCGATATTACTTCTCGGTTGCTTTTAGAACAGCATTTTTCTCAAGTTGTGGGTCGTCCTCTCTATTTCAGCACGATTTGCTGTTCTAGCCACCTGACTGCCGATCGCCAATTGACTCTGGATAAGGTTTTGCCGATTCAGCGGGCTGCGGTTAAGTTGCAATAGTCGTCAGTCATTCTAATTATGGCTGGCGAGAGTGCAATGCTGGATTTGACGATCGCCGGTACAATGCGATCGCAGGCCATTCTCGCCCCTGAAAGGTTTCTGGCGACAGGGCCCACTTGCAGCGCTGCTAAACCACCGGTCAAAAATAATTCGCATCCGGGCCAGCGCAGGTGTTTGTCTAAAACTGGCAAACCTTTAACTATTTCAATGGGATGCGTTTCTAGCATTTCTTGGAACAAAGGTTCGGCTGCAATGTCTAGTTTAGTGCCAGTTGCTAGCCAAATTCGATCGGCAAATAACGTCTCTCCACCGCTACAATCAACAGTCCATCTGTTATTTTCCCACCGAATGGCAACAACTTCGCACTGTTGGTGAAAACTCAGTTGTTCGCTGTGGGAAAGCCGGCGCAACTGTGTCATAATTTCAGGTGTCATCGAGCCGCCGTTGCGAGCTTGTTGAATAATTTCCCAACGCTTCTGACAATCCGCTTCGGCCTCGAATCCTTTCAGGTATTTTGGCCCCAACCAACCGGGTTCGGCATCAAATAGTTTTTCTTGGAAAGAGCGCCTCGTCATTAACAAAACTTTTGCTCCTCTGGCAATTGCTCCTACTGCTAAATGTCCGCTGGTTAGTCCGCCGCCGACAATTAATATTTGTTCTCCTTGTAAGTGCAAACTTGGCAAATCTACTTGATGGGAGTGGCGAATTCTTTCGGCGGGATGCTGTGTTTGAATTTGATTTGCCCACGCTGGTAAATGCGGTTTTCCACTTCCGGCGGCGACAATTACTCGGCGGGCGATCGCACTTTTTCCGTCTTCAAACCACAGGCGGAAACGGCCGGATTTCGGCTGAATGCGGGTAACTTTTGCTTTGATAACTCGATCGCGCAATTCCCACTTTTTAACTGTATCAGCACAAAATTCCTCAAATAACCGACTTCCGGGTAAGTCGTAGGGGGGGAACAATTCCGAGGAGCGATTTTCGGCAAACCTCCGCAATTCATAAGGGTTGGGAGCTGGGTGGTGCACTGCGGGCGATCGCAAATGCTCAATTTCTAATGCTGCAAATTGCCTCCGCCACTGGGTCAGCCATTCGCCGCTCGGATCGAATGCTAAAAGTTTATCCCGGAGGCTGTTGCGTTTTTTCAATATGTGTGATAGCAGCGTCAGGGCGTGGGGCCCAGCGCCGATTAAAGCTAAATCAATTTGGGGCGGCGTGGTTTCTGAGTTCGCTTGCATGAGAACTGCTGATTTGCGAATGATAACAATTCTCATTATAGGTCGATCGTCAACTTTTTCGCTTTGTAGCCCCGCAGCACTTAAAAAAAGTCGGGGTTCTGGGTGCTCTATTTTTTTTAAGTTGTTCTACTTACTAAAAAACCCGGTTTCTTTAAGAAACCGGGTTTTAAAATCCCCTAAAAATAGATTTTTAAACGGAGAGGGTGGGATTTGAACCCACGTTAGAGTCACCCCTAAAGTAGTTTTCGAGACTACCGCATTCAACCGCTCTGCCACCTCTCCAATTGATTTGAGATGTGAGCTAAAAGTATTTTACCGCACAGTGCGCCACATTGTAAATCTTTAAAGAAAAGAAGTTTGATTTTCTTCTGATTCCATAGTGGTCTTAAATCCGTCTGCTGGAGTCCACTGAAGGGCTCCGTCGCGCCCTGTCCAGAATATTTGGGTTTTGCTTTGGCGCAGTTGGGCTGCGGTTTCTGGGTCGATTTCGTTAGCAAATGCGATCGCCACTTGTGGCCCAACCGCGCTTAATAACTCAGCCGTCAGGGCTTTTCCTGACCACCACAGCACTTGAGCCGGCTTCAAGGTTCCCGTTGCTGTCAATTTTTTTTGCGCTTCCGGTGTCATTTCACCGACGAGCAACCAAGTTCGATCGCCCACCAGCAATTCTACCACCGGAATCTCCGCATCCACGAACTGCAACCGCGTCGAACCCAGATCAATTTTGCTGTTAGTTTCTAAAGGAATGTAAACGCCTTGGCGAGATTGCACAGCCGTGATAAATTCCTGATTGTTGCCACGGTGAATTTGTTTCGGAGCATTATTATCATAAAATGTTTTAATTGGCAAGCGTTCTAGTAATTTTCCCCAACCACTGCTCAAACCTAAATGACCGTGAGTGGCGATCGCAAAATTCACAGAATTAACTCCTTGCTGCTGCAAAAAAGGCAACACTGTAAACCTTACGGTATTTTCATCACCGCTATTAATTAGCGCCACTTTTCCCCGATCTTGAATTACTAAAACTGGATCGCCAGATGTCGCCAGCAAAGTAACTTGAAATAAAGATGTTTGAACGTGCCAAGCTGGCAAAACTATGATACTTATTCCCGCCACAAGCGCCAGCGGTAAAATCCAAACCGAAGAGATACGCAACGCAAAAACTCGGCTTTTCCCTTTCTTCCCTCTCCCCTTTCCCTGATTTTTCTTCCTTCCTACTTCCTGCTTCCCTGTTTTTTCTCCCTTCCTTCTTCCATCCGTTACATCCGTTACATCCGTTACAAAATCCGTTGCCGAACTTCCCCCGACCCAAACCCAGCAAATTAAACTGTAAAGCGCGATTAGCTGAAACACCGATACTTGACCCACAGCTACCGAATTACCGGGTAATTGCGAGAAATATTGGGCGATCGCAATTAGCCCTTTCGCCGGATAGTCCAGCAGTTGCGCTAAAACACTTCCAGCAGGCGGAAAAATCAATCCAACTAAAGCGCTAACCATCCCCCCAATACTCAAAATCCACAGCAAAGGAGCCGCAATAATATTAACTAAAATGCTGTAAGGTGATACCACACTAAAAACATAAAGTAACAGGGGCAGCACCCAAACAGAAGCGGCGATCGGAACCACCACAATTGAAGCGATAGCCGGTGGCATCCAGTCCAACTTTGCCATCAGCGGCGGCGCTGTCACAACTAACCCCAAAGTCGCCAAAAAACTCAGTTGAAAACCTAAATCCCAAATCCACAAAGGGTTAACTAGCAGTAAAATAGTAGCAGCGATTAACAGCAATCCCAACGGCTTAACTTCGCGGCTCAACACCAAAGCAAATAGTGTGCCAAATCCCATCAGTGCGGCGCGGCAGATTGAAGCTTCAAAGCCTGTCAATCCGACGAGCAAAAATAAAGCGCCGACGCCAAAACCAAATTGTAACTGTTTGGAAAAGCGCTTAGTTAAAGCTATAACTAAAGCCAAAACCATCGAAACTTGAGTGCCCGAAGCTGCGATCGCGTGGGCCAATCCCGCTTGCACAAAATAGTCGCGGATGTTGTAAGGTAAATCAACTGCTTGTTTGCCGAGGGCGATCGCACTTATCAATGGCCCTTCGGGAACATTTAACTGCGATAGTTGCGATCGCACGATCCGCTGCCGCATCGCTTGAATTTTCGATGGCTGCATCCCGCTTGACTCCCAGAAAGCAGTCGTTTGGCTGTTAACTCGATTGACATCCGCGATCGCCTTTTCTCTCTTCCAGTCAATTTGACGACCTTTTAGCCCTACAAAAGCTCCTTCTCTGGCTAAATATGTTTTAAAATCAAAAGCCCCTGGATTCGACGGTGGCTGCGGTTTGTACAAGGAACCCACAACTGCGATCGTATTGTCGGCGTACAAACCAGTTGCTTGCAGCAGCGGCACTGTAACGTAGAGTTTGCCGGATACTGGGCGGTTTACAACTGCTCCTCCCTCGCCGCCGTTGATTTCGCTAACTAAATCTGTTTCTAGCCAAAATTGCGATCGACCCGATCGAGTCAATCGAGGCGTACTGACAATTCTACCGCGAACTGTCACCGCCACTTCTTGAGTGTTCCCAACCGCCGGAATCAGTTTGCTGATGTCATCTATTGCCGGTTGGGGCGATCGAACTGCCAAATAAATGCTAGCTAGAAATGCCAGCAAACCCGCAACTGCCCACACCCATTTCGCTCTCGGCAGCATCTGCAACAAACTCAATTCTTCCCCAGTCTCTAAGGGTTCATTAAGAGCATTTTCTTTTTGTCTGCTGCGTCTAGTCTTGGTAACTTTGACCGAATTTCTAGCAAATTTTCGCAACAATTTCGGCAGGGCGATCGCCACAGCTATTCCCAAAGCAAGTATCCCGTATCTACCCCAAGAAACCGCTGTAGAAATCAATCCCAGAATGTAGGCAAGACAGAAAATGACACCCGTTGCTTGATTCATTAATTAGTAATTCATATCAATTCCGGTTGAACCGGAATGACTGTTGACTGTTGACTGTTGACTGTTGACTGTTGACTGTTGGCTGTTGACTGTTGGCTGTTGACTGTTGACTGTTGACTGTTGACTGTTTGGGCATTTGAACAATACCGATGCAACCGGAAACGATATCAGAGGGGGAATATTTCAGGGAAACCTATGCGGGACTTATGCACTCATCACCAAAGAAACCGGGTTTTTCAACCGGGATAAATGGTTAAACGCCCTGTATTTCGATAAAAAACCTGGTTTCTGGCTACCGATGCGTAAGTTATGGCAAAATTTCTTTCCTTACATTCTTTCCCTTCCCGTTCCCCTTCCTCTTCCTCATCTAAATAGACAGCCCCAATTTTAAACCGAAAGCCGCGTGCAGCACCATAAGTGCAAGAGCCGTCGTGCCTAAATAAGCGTGAACCGCGCGCAGTGCTAGCTTATTGCCCCCAAAACCCGTCAGCGAAATCAAGCTGCCAACAGCCAGTAAAACCAGCACTGTCGAACCCGTCCAAAAATGCGGGCTTTCCATGACTGGCTGGTGCTGCATCACCAGCGACAGCAAGCCGCCTGTATAGCCCAAAGCTAGAAACAGAAACATCCACGGTGCAAGCTTGCGGTGATCCGATCGACTTTTGAGTGCGACATCTTTATCGGCAGCCAAACGTCCCTGCCATCCCGTATACCCGACAAAACTGCCCATCGCTACAATCACGATCCCCATCATTACAGGATGTCCCCAATGGGTAATTGGTTCGGGAATTCCCAGACTGCGAAATTGACTGGCGATGGGTTCTAGTAGTTCACTGAGATTATTTATCATTTGCTTGAGATTCCTAACTTCGCGATCGCTAATTTTGATTTAACCAACAACTTACTCTAAATAGCAATATACCGATCGCGATTTTCAATCACTGTTTCCAGCCAGAAGTCTGTATAAAATAAAAGAGCCGCACATAGAAGAAGTGTATTCCCTAGCCTCAGCAGGGGAGTGGCCATTTCAGTTAATTTGAGCTGACAATATCCTGTTTTTTGTCCCGACAACAGTAATGAGGATGCTATTGCAGACCGCGTTATGATTAAGCCTTACCGATTTTTGCAGCGAATTACTCAACTGCTCGCCTACGCCTACTCAGCACTGATTGTCGGCTATCTGATTCTGAGATTGATCTTTTGGGACAGGCTGTGGCCGATTGCCTTGATGGGGGATTTTGTTCCTTGGATTTTCTTGCCAATCTTCCTACTGCCAATTCTAGGGTTTTTTCTCATCAAGAAACGCTGGTTCGCGATTGTTTCCTCTGTGGCTGGTATATGGCTGCTGGGTTGGCTACACGTCACCTACTTTTCTCCCCAGCCGACGAACATCAGTGACTCCCAGCCAACGCTCAAGGTTTTTTCTCTCAACCTCGGCTGGCATCACCACTCCCCACAAGCTTTGGTTAACCTAATTCAGGAAGAAAAACCAGACCTCATTTGTTTGCAAGAAATTAAGGAGGATTACGCCACAGAAGTATTCTCTAAGTTGACCGTATTATACCCGCACCACCTGGGGCGCGGATACCATGTGATTCTCAGCAGATATCCCATTCGCTCTTTCCAAAAGTTACGGCTAGCCGGTGGGAACGAACCACAGGAACGAGCTATTATCCAAATGAACCAGCAAGATGTTGTTCTTTATAATATTTCAACAACCCCACCGTGGTTTCGCCAGCATAAAATTTTGCCTTTCCTCAAAATCCCAGTTTACGAGTACGGCGACCGACCGGCACAAATTCAAGATTTAGTGCGACGACTCCAGAAAGAAACGCTGCCGACTATTGCGGCGGGGGACTTTAATCTGACTGACCAGTCTCAAGACTACTATTATTTGAAAGCAGTTATGCAAGATGCTTTCCGAACAGCAGGAGTGGGTTTTGGCTTTACTTTTCCTCACGGATGGGATTTGAGTTTACTGGTTAAACAGTTAAACTGGAAATTAACTTTTCCCCTGGTAAGGCTTGACTATGTTTGGTATTCTCACCACTGGGGGGCAAAATCAGCCAAGGTTTTACCGCCAATCGGTTCAGAGCATCTGCCGGTATCGGCCCAACTGGGGATGCAACCGGAATTTGGACGAGTGTAGGGGGTTGGGAACACTTTGGTGGGGCCGACCACAAGGGCATTGGTATCAATTTAAGCTCCGGGCCGTGATGCTGTTGGCGAATCCGTGAAGGGTGACACCTCACATTTGCTCCCGTCGCACCCCTCTTAGATCGTGTCCCGATAATTGCCCGCAATTAATTTTTCTATCCTTCTTCGTCTTTCTTCTTCCTTTTTGGCGTACTTGGCGTTTTGGAGGTTCATTATTAAACCCTCCAAAGAAACCAAATATTGATTCGCCAACAGTTTCATGGAATTCGCGACTATACAAACAGGGAATGTTAGACAAAGGAAGATGTTTTCAACCAAGCACAGACTAATGGCTCGAATTAAGCCTTACCGACTTTCAGTTGACTGCTGAATCGCCCCTATGCCATAGCCCTGTGTCTGCCTTTCCCCCAATCTTCACAGCCTCATCCTCACTCTGGATGTTAAATTTTACCTGCCTGCTCAAAGTTAATTTCAATTCCTTGACTTTTGAATGGCCAAGTGAGAAATTAACATCGCAGCCGACGAGCATTCGCACTTCTACAATTTTGCTGATCGCTCTCAAGGGAGAATCTACTTCGGGAAAAAAACTAGAGGTTCCAAGTTTGAGACTTCTGGCATAAAGTATGCCGTCTGCCCAGGCTCACTTCGATCGACTGATCGCTAAACAGTTTCAAGGCACCCTGATAGCACCCTTGTCTGTTGAGCAGCCATAGCTGTGCACATAAATGAACCCTCTCAACTAACTCGCTGGGGATTCGGTTTTAGCAGACAAGCACTGACTTTCTTGCGTCGCCTTCCTCGGAACCGTGCAATCGCTACACTCACTGCGCCGTCGCTAAAGTAGCTTCCGAAGGTTGGATTTGATACTTTACGAGATTTGCCAGTTCTTGTAACTGATTAATCGCTTCGGCACCTTCTAGTTTCATCAGTTCGCGGTCGTCCCGCATCTCAGTCCAAGTGATACCGTAATCTGACACTAAAAATCGAATCAGATGGTTGTCCGTCAAACTGACCATAAATGAGGCACTGTTCATCTGACCCCCGCAAGTGTAGCAGGATGCCAGATAACCCCGATGCTCTAGCACGATCGCTAAAGCTTGGAGGTTCATTACCAAATCTTGAACGAATTTACGGTGTTGTTCTGCAAGTCTCAGAAACACAGTTCTCCTCCTATCACCACACCGTTTATTTTACACCCAATTTAATAATCTCTTAAGCATTGGGCTTTTAGGTGCTGGTTCAGTATATGTTTAGTATGGTCTAAAAAAATCGGATTACCGACCTCTTCAGCCTACCTATACTAGATTAACCGAGTTGCGATCGAAACTAAGTATCAGCAGCGACATTCAATCAAAACAAGCTGCCCTCACGGAGTCCAGCCCCAAAATCCCCCTGCTAAGACGGCTGCTTCAGCCCTCAGACAGACCAAAGATACAAATAACTAATCAGACCTATGCAATTAGTTAAGTAGACAAGTTCAATCGCCCTGCGGATACTCATCCCAAAGCGTCGTAGTCTGCCGCAAACTCCGAAAATCGCCATTCCCCAAAATCAAGTGATCAAGCAGCGGAATTGACAAAAACTGCGCTCCCGCCAGCAACTGTCGCGTCAAAGCAATATCCTCCGGGCTTGGATCTACAATTCCCGAGGGGTGATTGTGGGAGATAATCGCCCGCGTCGCCCCCTGGCGGATCACCTCGCGAAAAATATCCCGTGGGTGAGCCAAAGTTTCCGTTGCTGTGCCGATCGTAATTATCTGAGTTCCCAGCAGCCGATTTTTCACATCCAGCAGCACCACAGCAAAGCGCTCCTGAGACTGCCACATCAAATCCTGACTCAGCGCATCCGCCGCCGCTTGCGGAGAGTCAACCACCGCCATATCCGGCGGGCGCGACTGAAACACCCGCTTGCCCAACTCCACCGCAGCCAAAATCCCAGTCGCCTTAGCAGGCCCGATCCCGTGAATCTGCGTCAACTCCTGAACGCTAATATTCCGCAGCACTGCCAGAGGGTCGCGCTGGTGCTGGCTCAACTGATTTAAAATATATTGTCCCAACCCCACAGCCGAAAGTTTACCTTTTCCCTGACCGGTACCCAGCAGAATCGCAATCAATTCCGCAGTCGCCAAACTTTTCGGGCCGCCCGCCATCAGCCGCTCCCGCGGCCGTTCACTCGTTGGCAAATCGACAATTCTCAAGCTGTAAGTCATAGATGCACCAGCATTGCAAGCTCAACAATTACACCAGTTTAGCCGATCGATTTCCATCTTCAAATCAGTACAATCACCGAAAAAAGCCTTGATCATTAACCGAGGCTGTTGGCGCGTGCAAATCTAACCTAGCGTTTCGCAAGCGATCAACTCTCGATCTCGATCGAGCTTAAACGGATCGCCATTCGCGATAAAATTATTGATAATTAATCTCATTAATTTTTAGATATCATCCAGTCATGACCATCACCCTGACGATGAAAGAGGATTGGGAACTGTGGGCAGAAGCTAACCACAACAGCCTCCAACCACCACAACCAGAACCATTTGAAATCCTCTGTGAAATGCCCAAGCAACTCGGTAAAGGCTATATACGGGATATTGAGGTGCATCCTCATCTTTGGCTGGCGATTTTGGACTGTGAATATCACGATGATGTCCTACATAAAATCCCTGAATGGCATCACCCACTGCAATTTTGCGTTCTCCTTTCCGGCAAAGTCATAGACGAATACGGGGGGCAGTTAGGGGAAGGATATACGTGTATTTCTGGTAGCGGTATTCAACGCAAAATGCTTACAAAATCCCCCAAATCTCGACACGTGGGCGTTGACATTCATATGCCTCCTGACTTGCTGGCAACTTTTTTCCCCGATGAAACAGGAGAAATTCCCCAGCAGTTGCGTCTGTTGGCAAAGGGTAATGATTGGCAAACTTTGCTGTACCCGGAAACTACGGCGGCTATTCAGGGAGTAGCACAGCAAATTGTCAACTGTCCTTTCCAGGGCATGACAAAGCGGATGTATTTACAGGGTAAGGTGTTGGAACTAATGGCGTTGCAGTTAGCTCCCATCTTATCTGCTCAACACGGACTGCAATCATCGCCGCGATTGAAGACAGACACCATCGCCCGGATTCATCTGGCTAGGGAAATTTTAGTGGCACGTTTGGAGAATCCGCCGTCATTGCTGGAGTTGGCGCAAAGTGTCGGGGTGAGCGATCGCACTCTGCAACGTGGATTTAAAGAACTGTTTGGCAAAACAGCATTTAGCTACCTGACAGAGAAACGTATAACTTCTGCGACAATTGCGACGCAGCCACCGGAAACACCTCCAACTGAAGAAAAGCCAAGGAGTGAAACACCGGAGGAGACACCATCAGCGCAGCAGGATGACCCGATTGAGTTGGTGGTGACGGGCGATCGAGATGCCTATCGTGTTCCGAATACTACGACTGGGACAAAAACTGATACACCTTTGAGAGACATTCCCCAATCGATTCAGGTAGTGCCACGTCAGGTGCTGGAAGACCAAAATGTTACCCGTCTAGATGAAGCTATCAGAAATGTCCCCGGAGTGATTAACACCTTTCCTCCTAACTTCGCCAATGGTTCTTTTTTGACGATTCGAGGTTTTGAAACCAGGGACGATCAAGGAAATGTACTCAGAAATGGTTTGCAAGATTCTATTGGCGCACGTCAAATAGACTTTTCCCACATTCAACAAGTCGAAGTTCTGAAAGGTCCAGCTTCAGTGCTGTTCGGACGAGGCGTTCCCGGAGGCACTGTCAACCTGATTACAAAACAGCCTCTACGCGACCCCTTCTATGAGGTCAGTGCCACGATCGGGAACTATGACTACTACCGTGGCACAGTCGATCTATCAGGACCGCTAAACGACTCTAAGACCGTTTTATATCGACTGAACGCAGCTTATCAGAACATTGGCAGCTTTACCGACTTTAGAGAATCAGAAAGAGTGTTTGTTGCGCCTGTCTTGAGTTTTGCGATCGGCGATCGAACAAAATTGACGGTGGAAGGAGAGTATTCCTCTTCAGAAAACGGAGATGATCTAGGTTTACCCGCTGTTGGTACGGTACTACCAAATCCCAATGGCAGAATACCACTAAACCGCACTATTACTGAACCGTTTGCTAAACCATTTGATGTACAGCTTTATCGAATTGGCTATACGCTTGAGCATCAATTCAGTGATAGTTTGTCGCTGCGAAACGCATTTCGAGTCTCGTCTTTCACTGCTGCACAAGAACAAATATTTGGTATTAGCCTTGAGCCTGATAATCGAACCTTAAATCGTGGCTTTAATGCCAGGACGTTTGATCAAACTAGCTATAACTTTGCAGCAGACCTGATTGGTAAATTTTCAACAGGTTCAATTCAGCATCAGGTAGTATTCGGAGTTGATCTGGGTAGATTTGATAACTCATTCACAAATACTGGAAGGTCGATCGCGCCACTCGATGTATTTAATCCAGTGTATGGTCAGCCATTTGGTAATGTTACCTCTAGCTCTGCTACTGGCTTTGTGACAGATGCGTTGGGTATTTACATTCAAGATCAAGTCACGCTAACTGAGAATTTGAAGTTACTATTAGGTGGGAGATTTGACACTTTTAAGCGGACAGACAATGATTTTTTGACAAACACGGAAACAAGCACATCAGGAGATGCGTTTAGCCCGCGTGTCGGCATTGTCTATCAACCTATTCAACCTATTTCGCTTTATGCCAGCTATAGTCGATCGTTTACCCCTGTGACTGACATTGCTGCTGATGGCAGTACGTTTCAGCCTGAACGAGGAACCCAGTATGAAGTTGGAATTAAGGCAGACTTAAACAACAGACTGTCTACAACCCTTGCACTCTTTGATTTAACTCGATCCAACGTCTTGACAACTGACCCGAATGACCCAAGCTTCTCCATTCAAACAGGTGAACAACGCAGTCGAGGCATTGAACTGAATGTTGCAGGCGAAATCTTACCGGGATGGAACATTTTTGCAGGGTATGCCTATACGGATGCCAGAATTACCAAAGACAATGCGTTACCTATCGGTAATCGCCTACTCGCACCTGAAAATAGTTTCAACCTATGGACAACTTACGAAATTCAACAAGGTTCTTTAAAAGGTTTCGGTGCGGGTGTAGGCTTCTTCTTGGTAGGGGAACGTCAAGGAGATATAGAGAATAGTTTTACCCTTCCAAGTTACCTGCGGACGGACGCCAGCATCTTTTACAAACGAGAACAATTTCGGGCAGCACTCAACATCAGGAATCTATTCAATGTGGATTATTTTGAATCTGCCTTTGATAGCTTTTTTGTTTTTCCTGGTGAGCCATTCACTGTGCAGGGTACAATTTCTTGGCAGTTTTGAGTAATCAGATATCCATGAAACTTTCTCTACACCGCCTGGTTTTTCTATTGTTATTGGGAGTTTTGACATTTACACTTGTTTCAGCTTGTAGCAGAAATATTGACAACAATGCTACAAGCTTGAAGCAACCATTGGAAAATTGCCGACTCGTGCAACATGTGATGGGTAAAACGTGCATCCCTCGCAATCCTCAACGAATTGTGACTCTATGGATGAGCACTTTTAGTAGTGCTTTGGCATTGGGTATTAAACCCATTGCATATATATGGATTCCAGGTGAGCCTTTTCCAAAGTATCTTCGGGACAAAGTGGATGGAGTTGAATTTGTTGGAAGCCTCAATGAACCAAACTTGGAAAAGATTTTGCTACTGAAACCTGATTTAATTTTATCGAATACTCGGTTGCAAAATATCTACAAACCGCTAACTGAAATTGCACCTACTGTTGTCTTAGATTACCCTGCTCCACCTCCTCCTTGGCAAAAACACTTAGAAGACATTGCAAAGTTGTTAGATAAGGAACAGGAGAGTAAACAGTTAATAGGCGAATATTGGCAGCGGATTGACAAACTCAAACAAGCTTTGGGCGATCGCCGAAAACAAATTAAAGTATCAGTTGTAAGCATAGATCCGTCCTATGGAATGTTTATCTACGGGAATAAACATCCTACTAGTGGAGTTCTAAACGATATTAAATTACAACGCCCACCAGGACAAAGTGGAGATTTCTTCGTGAAGAGTAACATTTCTCAGGAACGTTTGTTTGATATAGATGGTGATGTTATTTTTATTTCGGCTCTGGGAGGGGAGGCTGCCAAAAAGAGTTTAGAGAAGCTGCAAGAAAAACCTTTGTGGCGACAACTCAAGGCTGTTCAGAACAATCAGGTTTATTTTGTAGACTCTGCACACTGGTATGCTTTTGATGTTCTGGCGATGAATGCCGTCATTGATGACCTCTACAAATACCTCGTCAACACACCCTAAACCTATGCCCAAACATACCCTCTTCATCTGCAAATCCTGCCACAGTTCTTCTGAAAAACGACCAGATAATCCACCTTTTGACGGCAATATTTTACTTGACAAATTGAACACTTTATGCACCGAACAATTCCCAGATAATGAAATTGAAATTCAACCAGTCGGATGTTTATGGGCGTGCAATCATGGCTGTGTTGTATCCGTCGCCAGTCCAGACAAACCCACCTATCTCTTCGTCAATCTCACCCCCGGAGAAAGTGCCGCTGCATTACTAGATTTTATGCAACTGTATATCAAAAGCCCTAAAGGAACTGTAGTTTGGAAACAGCTTCCTGAACTGTTAGAATCTGCTATTTTCGCCCAAATACCCCCTGTATTAATTAATGAAAATCCAGGTAATTCTCATTAATTATTTTCTCTAAATTCAGCATTTACCATGACCTCTTTGCCATTAACCAAACAGCATCCCCTCCTACGTTTATTACACTACGCCAAAAACTACCGCCCTCAAGTGTGGACTGCTGTAACCTTTACCATCCTCAATAAAATCTTCGACCTCGCACCATCCTATTTAATAGGTGTCGCCGTAGATGTCGTAGTGGAAAAAGAAAGTTCTATCATTGCAAAAATAGGGATTACTAATATCATTGGACAATTGGCAATCTTATCATTATTAACTTTACTAATTTGGACTTTAGAATCACTATCTGAATTTATTTACGATCGCCTGTGGCGCAACCTCGCCCAAACTATGCAGCACGAACTACGTCTTGATGCCTACAGCCATTTACAAGAACTAGAACTGAGCTACTTTGAAGAACGCTCTACAGGCACACTTTTGTCAATATTAAACGATGACATCAATCAATTAGAAAGATTTCTAGATTCTGGGGCGGCTAGTATTCTACAATTTATCACCACTATTTTAGCTGTAGGCGGTTCATTTATTCTCATTGCCCCCAATGTAGCTTGGTTGGCAATACTACCTACACCCTTCATATTCTGGGGTTCATTAGCATTCCAAAAACGACTCGCACCCCGTTATGCAGATGTCCGCGACAAAGCCGGATTTATCAATAGTCGTTTAGCTAATAATCTCTCAGGGATTGCCACAATTAAAAGCTTTACTGCTGAAACCTACGAAAGAGGTCGTGTCCTTACTGAGAGTGAAGCCTATCGCCGCAGTAACGCCCGTGCGATCGCTCTTTCTGCTGCTTTTTATCCGGCGATTCGATTAGTAATTGTAATCGGTTTCATCGCCACACTGTTTTTTGGTGGGGTTGCAGTGGCGAATAATCAGTTAACTGTGGGAACTTACGGTTTCATGGTGTTTATTGTCCAGCAGTTACTGTGGCCTTTTGCCAGTTTGAGCGAAATTATGGACGAGTATCAACGGGCGATGGCTTCAATTAAACGAGTTATGGGGTTATTAGATACTCCTGTTGCTATTCCCACAGGGAAACATCCTTTACCGTTAAAAACAGTACGCGGTGAGGTGCAATTTGACAAGATCACCTTTGCATACAACGATCGCACCAACGTACTGCAAAATTTATCATTGCACATTCCCCCTGGTGCAAATATTGGTATTGTTGGTGCAACTGGTTCTGGTAAAAGTACCCTAGTTAAGCTACTGTTACGCTTTTACGAAGTCCAAGGCGGACAAATCCTGGTTGATGGTATCGATATTCGGGAGTTACAACTTGGGGAATTACGACGCTGTATCGGTTGGGTGAGTCAGGATGTGTTTCTGTTTCACGGTACGGTGGCAGAAAATATTGCTTATGGTAGCTTTGATGCTAGTCACAACGAAATTATCCATGCTGCCAAATTAGCCCAGGCTCATGAATTTATCCTGCAACTACCCCAAGGATACGATACTATCGTTGGCGAACGCGGTCAAAAGCTTTCAGGTGGACAAAGACAAAGAATTGCCATAGCCCGTGCTATTCTCAAAGACCCGCAAATTCTGATTTTAGATGAGGCGACTTCTGCGGTGGATAATGAGACGGAAGCGGCGATTCAGAAGTCGCTGGCGATGATTACCCAAAATCGGACGACAATTGCGATCGCCCATCGTCTTTCCACAATTCGCCACAGTCATTGTATTTATGTGATGGAACAGGGTCAAATTGTCGAGCAGGGTAAGCATGAGGATTTACTAGCACTTGATGGAATTTATGCTAGTTTGTGGCGCGTACAATCTGGGATTCTTTAATACTTGCCTTAGATGGAATGGCCTACAACCACACCAAATAATTGGATATGTCCCCGTTCAATCTGATCGTTAATAAACAGTTAATTATTGAGAGAGTGCATAAAATGACAAAAGGGTTCAAAAAATCGTCTAGAGAATGGAAAAAGCCCCAAATATCACCCTTAGCTGGTCTGGTTTTGGGAGTGGTTATCTTGTTGATTTGCTTGGTATACAGTGTCACTTTAGGTGCTGCAGAAATACCTCTGGAAAAGATTTTTACATCTTTTATAGCCTTTGATGGTTCCTACGATCACTTAGTAATTCAGACAGTAAGATTACCGCGATCGCTCATTGCTATACTCGTAGGTTCAGCCTTGGCAGTATCAGGAGCGTTAATGCAAGGTTTGACGCGCAACCCCTTAGCAGATCCAGGGATTTTGGGTATTCAGTCGGGGGCTGCATTGGCTGTAGTTGCCACAATTTTTGTTTTTGGTAGTTCGTCCTTAAATGTTTTAACTATTGTGGCCTTTTTGGGTGCAGGAGTCACAGCAATGTTAGTCTACTTCCTTGGTTCTCTAGGAAAAGGAGGGCCTACACCATTGAATCTCACAGTAGCAGGCGCGGCGCTCACGGCTCTGATTTCTTCCCTGACTACTGCTATCCTGATCGTCAGTCAACGCACCTTAGAAGAAATTAGATTTTGGTTAGCAGGTTCACTGGCTGGGCGCGATATCAATATGTTCTTGCAAGCATTACCTTTCGTCGCCCTTGGATTAGTCGTTGCTTTTGCCCTTGGTAGACAAATTACTACCATGAGTCTCGGTGAAGATGTAGCAAAAGGCTTAGGTCAACAGACAGCTTGGGTCAAAATCATCACGGCAATTAGCGTTGTTTTACTGGCGGGAAGTGCCGTATCTATTGCGGGGCCAATCGGCTTTCTCGGCTTAGTTGTTCCCCATATCGTGAGATTTTTCATCTTTGCTGATTACCGTTGGATTTTGCCTTATTCCGCAGTGGTAGGTGCAACTTTACTTTTGGTTGCAGATATTACCGCCCGTGTATTACTTAAACCCCAGGAATTACCTGTGGGAATAATGACAGCACTCGTTGGTGCACCCTTTTTTGTCTACTTGGCTAAGTCAAAGGTGAAGAAATGAAGTTAGATTGGCTCGTCATCCGTTCCGAAGCGATATCTTTTCGCATAGACCGACGTGTACCACCAATGCTGGTATGTTTGGCAGTAGTGATTGTAGTGGCGATGGTGATGAATGTGGGCAGAGGTGAATATCCGATTTCGCCCTTGGATATCGTCAAAACTGTCTTAGGTTTAGATACAGGCAACCCAGACCATGCTTTTGTGATTCACAACCTGCGTCTACCCCGCACCCTTGTCGCTTTTATGGTAGGAGTGGCGTTTGCTATTTCTGGCACTATCTTTCAAGGTCTCACACGCAATCCTTTAGCTGACCCTGGTATTATTGGCATCAATGCTGGGGCGAGTTTAGCAGCAGTGACAGTAATTGTCCTATTTCCATCAGCACCGATTTATACATTGCCTGTTTCAGCCTTTGCAGGTGCAATGCTTATGGCGATTTTAATTTACTCGCTGGCTTGGAATAACGGTAGTTCGCCGATTTTACTAATTTTAATGGGTATTGGCTTGTCTGCGATTGCCAGTGCATTCACCAGCTTGATGATTACTTTTGGGGAAATTAGTGATGTTAGTAATGCTTTGGTTTGGTTGGCTGGCAGTGTCTACGGACGCACTTGGGAGCAAGTCTTTTCCTTCTTACCTTGGTTGATTGTTTTTGTACCGATGGCGTTGACATTGGCAAGACATTTGAACGCATTAAATTTAGGAGATGATGTCGCCAAAGGTTGAGGTACTCGCGTGGAATGGCAACGTGGTTTGCTAGTGCTGGTGGGTGTAGCTTTAGCAGGTGCAGGAGTCGCTACTGCGGGAATGATTGGTTTTGTCGGTTTAATTGCACCTCATTTAGGCAGACAGTTGGTAGGTACAAATCATGAAGGGTTAATTCCTACTTCTGCATTGTTAGGGGGTGTGATTGTTGTGGTCGCAGACTTGTTAGGAAGAACGCTGTTTGCACCTATCGAACTTCCTTGTGGCGTGGTAACTGCTGCTATCGGGGCTCCTTATTTTCTTTTTTTGTTAATTCGGAACCGCAACAAATAAGGAATTGGGGACTGGGAACTTGATAAAAATCATATTTTATCAACCCAAAAATTAGGTTTTCCTAAATCCAAAATCTCAAATTAAAAGTTTAAAATGGTATCACTTATGAAAGGACTATCAACCAGAGGTTTATCTTTAGCTTATGATGGTGTGCCAATTATCCGAGACTTAAATTTGGCCATTCCTACCGGACAAATTAGTGCTTTAGTTGGTGCTAATGGTTGCGGTAAATCAACTTTGTTAAGAGGTCTGGCCAGACTTCTCAAACCATATCACGGTACAGTATATCTTGACAGCACTTCAATTTTTAAGCTTTCCACCAAGGAAGTAGCGCAGCAATTGGGTATTTTGCCTCAAGGGCCCGTAGCACCGGAAGGGTTAACAGTCAGAGATTTGGTAGCACAAGGACGTTACCCTTATCAAAATTGGTTGCAGCAGTGGTCAGCCAAAGATGAAACAATTGTGCAACAGGCACTTTTAATTACAGATTTACTGGAGTTGGCAGATAGAGCATTAGATACTTTGTCTGGTGGACAACGACAGCGAGCTTGGATTGCAATGGCACTAGCACAGGATACAGATATTTTACTTTTGGATGAGCCGACTACTTTTTTGGATTTGGCGCACCAGATAGAAGTTTTAGATTTGTTGTATGAGTTGAACCAAAGTCAGGGAAGGACAATTGTGATGGTATTGCATGACTTGAATCAGGCGTGCCGTTATGCTGATTATCTAGTTGCTGTCAAAGATGGTCAGATTTTTGCGGCTGGGGAACCGAAAATGGTAATGACTGAGGAGATGATACTCTCAGTTTTTGAGTTAGAGTGTCGTATTATTCCTGACCCAATTTTGGGTACGCCAATGTGTGTGCCGATAGGACGTAAGGGGAAGTTAATTTCCTCGGAAACAAACGCGTGCGAGTAGCAATGGAACAAAAATGTAGGCTAACGACTGATAAGTCTGATTCAGCCACTCCACGATCTCCCGATAACTTTTGAATCAGACTCGATCGTTCTATCTGGCTAGCAGTGCGACTAATTTTTAGTTGTTGCTCGCCTTCTCTCTGCACTTTCGGCGATCGCCAGAATCAGTTGGCGTGCCATAACTAATGACCTCTAAACAGTATCTTTATTCTCTGCAACTTCATGTAAAATTGGTATCAGAGGAAAAAACTAAACCTAGCGACCTTTACCAGTAAAAAATAGAAGTAATCCTGGACGCAGAAACCGGGTTTATTTTACCAAAATACGCAGTAAATGAGTAGAACCTACTATTTTCCTTAAAAAACTCGGTTTCTCGCCCCAACCGGGCGTAAGTCCTGGTAAAATTTATCGTAACGCTGCCAGAAAAGTGAGAAGCATACCCAGCTACCTTCAGCGCAAAGGTGCGCTTACCTTAAATTCTGGCCATTCAGTTGAGGCCAGCAGCCCCGATGAAACTGGTTGTGGCGCCTTAGGTGCTGTAACCCCAAGCAAAACGAACGAAACTGCCATCAAGCCGCCGTACAAGGCAGCCGATCGCTTGCGAGTTCCCAGTCCCACCCATTGAGGATTTAGCAGACCCAGACAAAAGGCCGGCGTTGAAAACATGAAAGTTAATACAAACAAGCTGGACATCACGCACCTCCAACTAGCGAATTGCAGCGATTAATTACTTTTATCTCCAATTAATAGCTCACAAATCCGCTTAAAAAAGTGGAAATTTAGAATTTATAACTTGAGAATTATTGATGTTTATCAAACAATAATAAAGTTTTAAAAATCTCTTACTTTAGGTAGTTGTTAAAAAAATAAGAGCTTTCTATAGAGTCCAAAATTTTAGCTTAAAATAGACACTAAATTCCTTACTCAAAATATGAAAGTCCGCTTTAACGTAGTCCGCCAAAATCAAAACGAGGTTCCCCGGGTTCACACTTACACCCTAGATGTGGAAGAGAGCAATACCATCCTCGACTGCCTCAACAGCATCAAGTGGGAACACGACGGCACTTTAGCTTTTCGCAAAAATTGCCGCAATACAATTTGTGGCAGTTGTTCTATGCGAATTAACGGTCGATCGGCTTTAGCTTGCAAAGAAAATGTGGCCAGCGAACTCGCAAGACTTGACAAAATAGCCCAGTCCAGCTCAGCAGAAATGCCTACCGATTTCATCCCAGAAATCACCGTCGCCCCAATGGGAAATATGCCGGTAATCAAAGATTTGGTCGTCGATATGACGAGTTTTTGGGACAACCTCGAAGCAGTTGAACCCTATATCAGCACAGCCTCGCGAGCAATTCCAGAACGCGAATTTCTGCAAACTCCAGAAGAGCGATCGAAACTCGACCAAACTGGCAACTGCATCCTCTGCGGCGCGTGCTATTCTGAGTGCAACGCCCGCGAAGTCAACCCGGAATTTGTCGGCCCCCACGCCCTCGCCAAAGCTTACCGCACGATCGCCGACTCGCGCGACAGCGAAACCGAAAATCGACTGGAAAAATACAACGAAGGCACCGCAGGCGTCTGGGGATGCACCCGCTGTTACTACTGCAACTCGGTTTGTCCGATGGAAGTCGCGCCGATGGATCAAATTGGTAAGATTAAACAAGAGATTCTCGATCGCAAAGACGAACAAGCCAGTCGATCGATCCGCCACCGCAAAGTCTTGATCGAGCTCGTCAAAGAAGGCGGCTGGATAGACGAGCGCAAGTTTGGCATCGAAGTAGTAGGAAACTACTTCCGCGACGTTAAAGGTTTGCTGAGTCTGGGCCCGTTGGGTTTGAGAATGATCGCCCGCGGTAAATTCCCGCTGTCCTTTGAGCCTTCCGAAGGTACCGAAACCGTGCGAAATCTGATCGAATCGGTGCAAGATTTAGAAAAGTCAGCAGATTAGCGATCGGCTGTCATTTTCCTGGTAAATTACAAGTTGTGCGATCGCAAAGCTTCCCAAAAGTCATCACTCAAAACACGAAACTAAAAACTTTTAAATGACTGCTAAAACCCCTCCCTCCCCAAAACCGACAACTCCCAATACTCTAAAACCAGAACCAGCCTTTGGCTGGAATGCCTACGCCGAACAAATTAATGGACGATTTGCCATGGTGGGATTCGTGGGACTTTTGCTGCTAGAATTCTTCACCCGCCAGGATTTTTTTACCTGGCTGGGTTTCCGTTAAATTAATCAAAATAAATTAAAAATGGAAGCTGAAAAAATATCTAGGGCTTGCTGAAAAAGCCCACAAATCGAATCTAGGTGCCAAACAGCTTGAAAAATGGGAGATTCGGAGATGGGTTCCCAAATTTACTCCACAATTTTCCACCGAAATCCAAGGATTTTGAGCCAAAAAACGTCATAACGAGAGCACTTTTTTGTGTTTAAAAATCTTGAAACCCTTGGCAGTCATAGCTTGTAGTTCTATTCAGCAAGCCCTATCTATATTTCAGCTTCCATTCTCTTTTTAAGAGTTATTGGAAATACAGATTATAAAATTATAAGCGCAAGACTATAACATTTATAGTTGCATACAAACAGATGAATTTACCAAAGTGGATAGTAGTTGCTTGTAGTGCGATCGCCCTTGAATTATAGGGACACGGCAATGCCGTGCCCTGACTCCGAAGTTTCGTTCAAACTAATTTCCAGTTGTTTCGCGGACGGTCAAACTGTACTTGCCTCTACCTTTTGGAGGCGGATCATAAGCATTGACAATGACGCGATAGCGACCGTTCGCAGACAAGGTAACAGTAAGTTCTGAATTGGAATTTTGCTGCGTCGCATCATCATTTTCTGCAAGTAGCTCGCCCTGAGAGTTGAAAATAGCGAGATAAGTATCAAACTCGGTACTTTCTACGGTAACAACCACTTTCTGACCCTGAATGCCTTCAAAGGTATACTCGTCGTACAAACTGCTGTCCGAAGGCAGTACAGAAGACTTAGCAGGGGTGAGTTCTCCGTTTTGCTCTAAAAGGACTTTAGATGAACCCGCATCAGGACTCGGCGAAGGTTCTACAGTTGGGCTCTGAGTTGGCGAACTCTGTGGTGATGGCGACGGGTTGGGGCTTGCTTGAGCTAAAACAGCCTTGTCAGCAGGCTTCGCATCAGTTAAATTTTGAGGAAATTCTGCTGAAATGAGGGTGGAACTGCTGTTAGCAACACCTGAATTTGAAAGTGACAGGGAGATAGCCGGCTTGCCAGAAAAAGTAGCTACCAGAGCAATTGGCGCGATCGCCCAAAATCTAACTTGACGCATGAATTACCTCGATTTGCAACGAAGAAGGAAGTTCGGCAACGGATTCTGTAACGGATTTAACGGATGGAAGAAGGAAGTTCGGCAACGGATAAGTGTAAAGGATTTAACGGATGGAAGAAGGAAGTTTGGCAAGGAGCACTGTACAAGATTTAATGGATGCACGGAAGCAGGAAGCAGAATAATTCGACTAATTACCTATTCCCGATTACCCATTACCTTTTTCCCCATTTTTACCGGACTGTTAGAGTGTAACGACCCCGGCCCGAAGCATCGTAAGCATTGACAATTACGCGATAGCGACCCGTAGCAGGCAAAGTAACGGTCAGAAACGAATTTTTAGTCGAATCGCTCTCATCGTCATTTTCTGCCACTAATCGGCCGTTAGGGCCAAAGATAGCCACATAGGGATCAAAATCTGTACTTTCGAGGGAAATGGCTACAGACTGACCAGATCGACCTTCAAAAGTATACTCGCGATACAGACTGTTGTCAGACGGCAATACTGGGCCGCCTGCGACTAAAGCGCCTTCTTCTTGCAAAATCGCCCGAGAAGGCGCGGTAGGAGCACTCGCTTTCAGTTCTAACGTATAAGCCCCTGACTGCTTAGCTTGGTAGGAATTGGCCACTAACGTGTAAGTCCCGTCTGCAGGCAGCCTGACTGTAATTCTGGCGTCTTTACTGCCTGCCCCGTCATCGTCTTGTGCGATTTCGCGCTGGTTGGGCCCGAGCAAAATTAAATAAGGGTCAATTTCTTGACTTTTCATTTCTATTGTGACTTGCTGGCCCGCTTTTCCATCAAAGGAGTAGAGTTCAAAAAAGCTGTTGTCAGTGGGTAGAACGCTAGACTTTTCGGTGAGGAGGCCGCTGACGGCGGGCCCGTTTAACGCAACTTTTTGAGGTGATTTGTTGCCAAAGGGCGATCGGGCTTGAGCCACGCGGGGAGCTCGCCCTTCTCGTACTGCTGTCAGGAAAGCCGGTACTTTGTCTGCGGAAATTGCAAAACCGATACCGATATTACCTCCACCCCGACCGCGAGTAAAAATAGAAGTATTGACGCCGATTAATTCTCCTGAACTGTTGAGCAGTGGGCCTCCTGAATTGCCGGGATTGATGGCGGCGTCGGTTTGAATTAAGCCCCGCTGCTGGTCGATGCGGCTGACGATTCCGACTGTAAAAGTACCTTGAAATTGACCGAATGGATTGCCGATCGCAAATGCTTGTTGCCCGACTTTTATCGAACCTGGACGGGCTAAAGGAATGGTGGGCAAATTGTTTTGACCGCGAATCTTCACCACGGCTAAGTCTAGACCGTCTTCGCCGAATCCGATGACATCGGCGACAAGTTTTCTGCCGTCTGACAAAATGATATTGACGGTACCGCCTGCCGAAACAACGTGGGCGTTAGTTAACACCATGCCGTCGGGGCTGATAATTGTGCCACTGCCGTTAGATTTATCTGTATCGACGGTAACAACCGCCGGACTAGCCTTTTCGTAGACTCGAATATTGGTTTGTTCTTCGACAGTTTGGGCGATCGCACCCTGGGAATGCACCGAGTTAAATTCCGTTAAATCTGTTGATTGTCGCACAGGGGATGTCGTAACAACTGCAGTAGCGCTGGTTGCAACCCCAACCGTTAAAATTCCCGATACTGCTAAACTTAGAAGTTTGAAATTCATGGCGATCGATTATTATTTAGCGATCGGTAGCTAGGAATTAGGTTTTGTGGCTAACCGCTAACTACCTTCTGTAATTATTTTAGGACTTGTACAGCGTCCGTGAAAAATCAAGGCCCTCAAGAGCGATCGGTTTTGACGTAATTGGGCGATGATCGAAACCCAAATCCTCAGAAGAAGACTATCCCTCCGTAGTTTGGGCAATTCTAGAATCCGGTGCGTCAGCTAAATACTTAAAATTAGCTTGTCGTACCGCAGCATCCTCATTGCCGTAGAAAAAAGACAGCAAAGCAAAACGCTGGCCACTAATCACCGGCGTCGCTTCGTGCAGCAAAGAACACGAAAAAATAATCGCCGTGCCAGAATCCCCCTTATAACCGTGTGGCGCGTACTCTGGAAACCGTAAAAATCCCCCCGTGTACTCTCCCACATTCAAGTTTAGTGTCATCGCAAACCTGCGGTGCAGCGTAGCTTTGCTAGTGTTGTCGCGGTGCGGCATAAAATAACCGCCGCTTTGGGCATCGTAACAGCCCACCAAATACCGCTCAAACCTAGTGATTGTAAACTGGAAAGCTTTTTCTACTTCCGGCCGCACCCGGCGCAAAATAATTGCATTCAATCGCTGTTGCAACTTGGGATCTTCAATAAAGAAATCTCGGCGCTTCTTGAAAGTGTCGTCGTGGAGGCCAACAGTTTTCCCGTCCACTTGCCTCATAAAGCCCGACGGACTGCCACCGTAAGTTTTGTACATATCGATTAAACTGCGGCAAGATGCTTTGTCCAAAACGTTAGGAATTACCAACACCGGGGCGTGGCGAGTGGCTGATCGGGCTTCCTCAATTGGGGGCAAAGTTTTGAGAAAATCTAATACTTGCTGGGCGTGTTGGTGCGGTTCGCCCATCGGCAAAATATTAACTACCTGAAGGTTTTCGTTGAGAACAAAAGTTTGTGGTGCATAGTGAACTCCGGCAACTCCATTTTCTTCGACATCTCGGGAAACACCGTACTGCTGACTGACTTTTTTGTCTAAGTCCCAGAAAAAGATGAATGACGGAGCAATTGTTGTTGGTCTGTTTTGTTCTTTATCTGCTGGGTCAACGCTCACTCCGAACAGCGGTACTTGCAAGCTTTGGAATTCTTCTGAAAGCTCTTGAAAGCTTTTGAGGATAACTTGGATTTGTTCAAAAGCTGCACTGGCAAAGAAAAACAGCACGACTCGCCGGCCGCCAACAGTCGGGAAATGAAATAAGGGGTTATTTGTAGAAGGAATGGAAAACCAGGGAGCTGGATCTCCTATTTCGAGTAATGGCATCTTGCGGATTTGAGATTTGGGATTTTATATTTAGATTATTATGCTGTCGATTAGTTCCAGTGGTTCGGTATGTTAAAATCGTTTCTTTACAAAAAAATTAGCTTTTATTTGTGTATATCTGCGTTTTTCTGCGGTTTCACACTCGCAATTTACAGTCTTTTTAAGCAATAAGTCTAATATCTGAGAATAAGTAGATGGGGTTCAATAAACGCAACTTATTTTTTTGCCGGCGGGTACGATAAAAGTTTAGTTTCACCCATCTACTTAGTGTTTGCCTATTTGTCGAAATTGGGGGAATTATCCGGTTGGTCTTCCGGGTATTCTACAGGTCGATACTCCACGTAATCTGATGGCGGTGCTTCTACGTCGCGGTTGCTGGGGCGAGACCTCGATGATTCCGTAGGACGGGGTTTTTTGGTTCTCGGCGGCGTATCGGAACTGCGGTTTTCCGAAGCAGGGGGGCGACTGCTGCGGCTGCGGGTCGGTCTTTCTTCGGGGTTCTCTGGAACGTCCCAGTTGTCAGACTCTTGGGTTGGCGGGGCTTCTGGGCGAGAGGGACGTTTGCGCGAGGACGATCGATCGGGCGAGTCGGGCCTGGAGGTGTTAACACTGCCGTTGCGATTCGAGGGACGGCGGCGGGGTTCGTCGTCGTAGGCTTCCCGAGAGGAACGGTAGTCTTGGCTGCCTCTGATCCGGGGACGCTGCGGATAGTCTTCCTCTGGTTCTAGCTGTTCGATTTCGGCATCGTAGCCGTCGTAACCGTAAGCGTTGCTGACCGGTCGCTCTTCATCTACGTATTGGGCGCGAGTTTTGGCTTGGGCTGTGGTCGCTCCTCGCAGCTTGATGCTTTCTGCTGCAAAAAATATGGCGGTACCGCTGAGCAGAAATTGACCGAATGCCAGAATTGGGTCAAGCCGCCATCCTTGAAATAACAGAATACCGCCACACAGCAGACCGACTGCTGCAAAAAAAATATCGTGGTCTCGGGCTAGTTTGGGACGCCACGATCGCAGAAAGTACAGTCCTGCCCCTGCTACTGCTAGGATAATCCCTAACAGGCTGCTCCAGTTCAATCCTAAATTGACCATTAGCCTATCTCCTATGTCTTTCCTATGTTAGCGAGTTCGATTTTACATCTATCATTAAGTCTGCCAGTCCGACTGTGCTTTCTGGGGTAGCGTCCGGTCAGGGGTTTCAGCTTGGGAAGTGAACAATATAATAATGAGTTTAACGGGAAAAAACCTCAGCGAAAGCCGTCAACTGAAGGTTTTGCCTTCACAGTTGCTGGTAGCCGAGGTTTCGGAAGCGGGGAAATGCCCGATGTGTAGTCGAAAATTGACTTTCACGCCGGACTTAGAAACCCCGCTGAGTTTTTAGGTGCGCTTGATTTTGTCTTTTTGGCTGATGAAGATCAGGGCGATCGTTGCTGGAATCACTACCAGCGCAACGCCCACCAGCAGGCTGTACAGAAAATTAGCGAGTGAAGGAGTCATAGATTGAAAGCCTTTGTTACAACAATTTGATTTTTATTAATTTTATACTTTCGATCGCACCTGTGAAACGGTTAAAATTATGAATAGCAGACTTAACAAAACTTAAAATTTCGAGATAAGACCCATGACTGGTATTACCGTTGCAAGTTGGATTCTGGGCTCTGTCCTAGTCGTGATGACCTTGCTGTTTATTTTTCGGATCGTTCTGACTTGGTATCCCGAGGTAAACCTGAGCAAGTTGCCGTTGAGTCTGATTGCTTGGCCGACGGAACCTTTTTTAGCCGTAACTAGAAAGATTGTGCCGCCGATCGGCGGGGTGGACATTACGCCGATTATTTGGGTGGGTATCTGTAGCTTGCTGCGAGAAATGATTCTCGGTCAGCAAGGGCTGCTGACGATGATGATGTAAGAGTCAGCGGGCATGGGGCATGGGGCATGGGGCATGGGGCATGGGTTAGTTGCCAACTGCCAACTGACAACTGACAACTGACAACTGCCAACTGACAACTGACTACTAACTGTTTTGACCCATGAACTGTTCGACGAAATTGGTGTAAACTTCGCCGCTGAGAAACTCGGGGGAATCGAGGATTTTTTGGTGGAAGCCCAGGGTGGTGGGGACGCCGGTGATGGCGCACTCCCGCAGGGCGCGTTTCATCCTGCGGATGGCTGTCGGTCGATCGCGCCCCCATACAATTACTTTACCGATTAAAGAATCGTAGTAAGCGGGTATTTCGTAATCGGTGTAAACGTGAGAATCCATCCGCACGCCGGGGCCACCGGGAGGCAAATAACCGCTGATTATGCCGGGGTGAGGGCGGAAGTTGCGATCGGGGTCTTCAGCATTGATGCGACACTCGATCGCGTGGCCGTTGAGAATTACTTGGTTTTGCTTGATTTGCAGTTTTTCGCCTTGGGCGATGCGAATTTGTTCGGCTATCAAGTCCAGACCTGTAATCATCTCGGTGACGGGATGTTCCACTTGGATGCGGGTGTTCATTTCCATGAAGTAGAACTTGCCCGATTTGTCAAGCAGAAATTCGACAGTGCCTGCACCCGTGTAGTTGATGGATTTGGCGGCGGCGACGGCGGCGTGACCCATTTGATCTCGCAGTTTCTGGGTGAGGGCTGGGCTGGGGGCTTCTTCGAGGAGTTTCTGGTGTCGGCGCTGAATCGAACAATCTCTCTCCCCGAGGTGGATGACGTTACCGTAGTTGTCGGCGAGGATTTGGATTTCGATGTGGCGGGGTTTTTCGATGAATTTTTCGAGGTAAAGTCCGGGATTGCCGAAGGCTGCATCGGCTTCGCCTTGGGCGGCTGAGAATAGTTTGGGGAGTTCGGATGCTTCTCTCACTAGCCTCATCCCCCGACCACCACCGCCGGCTGTGGCTTTGATCATCACAGGATAGCCTATGTCGCGGGCGATCGACAAAGCTTCGCGATCGTCCGCCAGCAATCCTTCGCTACCGGGAACTGTGGGGACTTTCACCCGCTGCATAGTTTCTTTGGCGGTGGATTTGTCGCCCATCGCCCGCATTGCTGCCGGAGAAGGCCCGATGAAGGTAATTTGATGGTCGGCGCAGATTTCGGCAAATCGGGCGTTTTCGGCGAGGAAGCCGTAACCGGGGTGAATGGCTGCGGCGTTGCGCGTCAGGGCCGCCGAGATAATGTTGGGGATGTTTAAATAGCTTTTGCTGCTGGTGGGGGGGCCGATGCAAACGGCTTCGTCTGCCAACTGGACGTGCAGGGCGTGTTTATCTACGGTGGAGTGAACGGCGACCGTGGCAATCCCCATTTCCTCGCAAGTCCGCAATATGCGGAGAGCTATTTCTCCCCGATTAGCGATTAAAATTTTCGAGAACCCCATCTTCGCTGCTTAATTCACTCAATATTCTGTACAATAATGCCTTTCGGTATGTTCTGGATAATCGTTTTGCAGAAATTGTTCACAAAAATTTATTTTACATTTTGCTGGTAGTGGTGCTATGATTGTAAATCGGCGGTGTCAAAGGGCAAGTCACAAGTTAAATGTCAGGAACCTCAACCTGTGAATCTTTAACTCGTAACGCAAAAATCCCGGAGATTGCTAGAAAGAGCGGATGTGGCGGAATTGGTATACGCGCACGCTTGAGGTGCGTGTGGCATTATGTCCTTGCGAGTTCGAGTCTCGCCATCCGCATTGAATATGTAAAACAACTGTTGACAGTTTTGGTTGTCGGCAGTTGTTTTGTATTGAGTGGTTTTTCCACAGAGTCGATCGAGTACCGTAGGGTGCGGATTCATCAGATATCTTTAAGTGCGATCGAACTTCTGACAGATCCGCACCCTACAAAATACTGTTTAACTGTCGATCGACTATTAGACCTCTTGCAAAAATAACTAGGACGGGCAAGATGCCCATCCCACAAGAGTTATTTTTTCTTGTGGGATGGGCATCTTGCCCGTCCAATAAATTTATGAAAAAGACTTTTGCAAGAGGTCTATTGTGTTTGAATTAAAAACATAGATACTTATCGTTTGTCAAGTAGAATGGGGTTAGTTAGGTTCCGAATCCGAGAGTTGGCTGACGAAAAAGGATGGACGCTAAAGGATGTTGCCGATCGATCCGAGGTTCCGTACAGCACAGTCAGGCACTATGCTCGATCGGAAGGACTAGCAACGGTTGATATCACATCCATTCAAAAGATAGCTCGCACCCTCGATGTTTTGATTGAGGAGTTGATGGAAGTTGTTAAAGAATGAACCGATGAAATTATATTAGCAAACGGAAGTTAGATCGATGACATCCTACGCCTTAAACTTACCCGTTCAGTTACAGCAAGAAGCTGAAAAATTGGCAACACTCCAAGGCATTTCGTTCGATCAGTTTATCCTCTGGGCTGTAGCCGAAAAAGTCGCTACCCTCAACCAGCGGAATGACGATCCGGCTTTTCCTGAAATCACCTATGTGCGCGGCGCTAGTGGCGAACTCGTTCCCGTTTTGCGCGGCACTCGGTTGCGGGTGCAAACAGTAGTCATCGCAGCGCAGAAATGGGGTTTTTCTCCAAACCAAATTGCCACTGAGTATGACTTAAGTGAAGATCGAGTGAACGCTGTTCTCGCTTTTTATGCGGCTCACCATCAAGAAATAGACGCATCTATTGCCGCTGAGCAAATTATCGAAGCTGCTAATGTCTAAACCGCTATTGCATCTAGATGCCGATACCTCTATTAAAGCTTTGCAAGCCGCCCTTTTATCTCGCAGTCACGATGTCACTCGGACACCGACTGAGTGGATGGCTTTAGATGCTAGCGATGAGGCTCAATTGCTAGAAGCAACAGCGCGAGGGCGGTGTATTTTTACGTTTAATATCCGGGATTTTCAGGTTTTAGCTCAGCGTTATCCCGAACATGGTGGCATCATTTTGGCTGCTCAAAACAGTTGGACATTATCTAGTCTAATTGCTTCGCTCGATCGCCTGCTTTCAGAAACACAATCTGCTGACTGGAAAGGGCAAGTCCGCTAGCTTATAGCTTAATCAGTGGCGAACCTAATCCTATCTTATCGAACTTCTGTATCTCTGGTCGATCGCACTTCTTCCGCTTCCCGTAAAATATCATTAACTGGTTGACTTTGGGAACCAGATACACTTTGCCTATCGGATGATGATTTTAGCACTTTACGAGCAGTCAGCAAAGCAAGCCCTCCCAAGACTCCACCGCACAAGCAACTAATTATAACGGCACTAAAGAAAGGATGAAGCGGCAGAGGATGCTGGAAAGAGGGTGATGCCCAAGGTTTGTCTACAGCCAAGGTGTAGCTGCTGGAAACAACCCCCGCAACGCCTATACCCACACCGACAACGGCTATAGTTATTTGTAAATTGCGATCGCGATTATTCTCATTTTTCTCGTACTTTACCTGTTGTTTTTGAGCATCAACTTCCACAATACCCCGGATAGTTTCAATCATCTGTTGAAACAATTGCTTTCCTGCGGTAAGATAACTCATATTCAGTTTAATTTGTTGCCGAAAAGTCTTGCAACTCCCGTCAATAAATTCTTGTAAAAAATCTAAGTTATCGATTTCTTCTACGCTGCAATCGCTAAGTTTTTTGAGCCAATGACTATAGTTTTTAGCATTCGTTTTAATTGCAATCTGGTGAAGTTCTATATCTCGCAAATACCGCGCATAAGTTAACCCGATTTGAGGGAGTTCTGTCAGCCAGCCTTCTAGTTGTTCCAGACGTTGCTCTATATCTGATTTCAAATGGCTAAATTCTGCTACTTTTTCCTCTAATTGACTGTACAGTTTTCTCGCTTCCTCGTTGCACAGATGCGCTTGGTGATAAACATAAATAATTTTACTGCGGCAGCATAACAAATTGAGCAGCGGACGGTAATAACTACCTAATTCTTCTATCTCTGAAGTTTTTTCATCAGTATCTAACCAGACTAGGAGATGACACTTTAATCTCGGATCTTCTTGACTGTTGTCAAATTCAAAAATGGGACTACCTAGCAGTTTGCCTTCACCGATGAAATATGGTTTTGGTTGTTTAAGTTCTGAATTTTGAAACAAAGCGTCTACACAAGCTACTGCTAAATCTTGATGATTGCCAGCAAAATCAACAGGTTTGGCAAATAATACTAGGGTTTGTCCCAGTGACGCTTGGATTTCGCAAGGTAGCAGACAACCTTGAAAATTTAGGTTGCTGAGTTGGTTGATTTCTACTGTTAAATTAGGGGAAAATAGGCTGAAGTCAAGTGCGTAAGTGTCATGAAGTTGCAGCGGGTAAATTAGACCTGTTAGGGGCAGTTTGTCCGGTTGGCTAACAGTTGTAAATGACACAAATCTATCGCCATTTGACTCGTAAAGTTCAAGATGGTCGCTCTGTGGGCTATTTTCGCTGTTGCTATTGCTCAGTTTTTCGGGTAAAGAATCGAGCTGCGGATCTGTTGGCAGCAGGTGTCCCAAAGCAGCGCATTTCTGCCATAAATGGTCAGAATTGTCTACAGGTTGTTTATCCCCTTTTGCCAGGTTTTTGCACAAATGAAAGGCAAACAGTGTTAGTTTGGGGTTGGCAAGTTTGCCTGTCAATTCAGGATTGTTCATCAGCTAGAGAATGAGTGCTATTTTGACTGGTTGGGAAAACTTTCTTGGATAGCATTTAATAGCGTTTCTCTGGAGACTTTGGGAGGTGGTGGCGGTGGTGGAGCTATCGGTTTGGTTGTTCCTGGAAAGCGATCTTCCGTTGATTGGGTTTCTCCTGAAGACAACTCTTTGCGAGTCTGGCGCAATGCCTGTTTAATGTCGGTGTATTTGGTACACCATGCAATGAGGTCATCAGCAAGTTCATCCTCTGTTTCTCGAAAATTAGCACTTGCTTCTTTAAGGTCTTCATGCCGATTCTCATTCAACAAGAGAGATTGCTGATTTTTGATTAGGTGTATGAAAGCGTTGATATTCTTCAGACTATCTTCGAGCATTATTCTCAGATTCCTATTGACCAACTGAACAAAATGCAGCCCAATGGTAGGGCGATTGAAAAGGTCGTATTTCTCTAGCGCCTATGTCATCAAGCATATCGTATAGGGCTTCTTTTTGGGTGAGACGTAGGGGAAGTTGGCTTGTCCACTCTTGTAAGTTTTCTGTGGTAGCATCCCGCAGCCAAAGTTGAGCAGTGTTAAGGGCAAGAGTAACACTTAACCCGGCTTTGAGAAGCTGATAAAATTTTATCATCAAAAATGAGGTTGACAAATCGTTGACTGACCACAGCGTCGGGACTACACTCGAACTGCCGGCTACCAGGAAACCGCTAGGTAAGCTGATATATTCATCGCTGATGCTGCTAAAGTCGCTGATGCCGGTTTCGCAGGCGGAAAGCACAACTAGACGGCATTCTCGGAAGTCGAGGGCAAAGATATCTGCTAAGGTGAGGCATTTGGTGAGGTCGAGAATTTTGCCATTTCGTAAGGGTAGATAGCGAGTGGGGTTTTCTTCTGGAGAAGGCGGGGGTAATTCACTGTCGGCTAGCAGTAAGGCCGATCGCAAAGGTTGTTGAAAGTTAAAATAGCCGTGACAGCTAAAATGGGCGCAGTGGGCGATGCGGAGGCGGCTGTCATCTATGACCGATTTTTTGGCATCATTTTTGACGAGGATATCTTTGGGGTGGAAATGCTGACTAATCGCTGGCACTTCTAAGTCTGTAAATGGCAGGTTTTCGGTGGGGTTTTGGACGGCAAATAGGTGTGTGAAATTGGGGCGTTTTCGCCTTTGTGCCTGTTGCAGCAGTTGGCAACTGGGAGAATAGCGGACACCTTGTTTGAAGCAATCTAGCACACAGGGATTGGTGGGTTCAGGAGACTGGGTTTCTGGGTTAAAGCGCTGCCAGATTTCAGGGCTAACCGGCAAGGCGTGAAGGGGGAACAGGTGCAGGAAACGGTGGGGAATTAAAATTAATTGATGGCAGTGTTTTGGTACTCTCCCCAGAATTTCATTGAGATGCAATATTTCAGATAGGCTGTGGAGGCGAGGGGCTAGGTTTTGCCGCCATTGGGTTTTATCTTCCTTTTGGTAATCTCTGAGATATTCCTCGCGCCAGTTTACCAAGGCTTGAAAGTCGGCTTTTGAAGATTGCCAGACTATAGGAGTTGGTGATTGAGGAGTGATGATGAATGTGAGGAATTTGTCGCCCAGGATGTACCACTCAACGATAGCAGTGTTTTCTGCTGTGAGGGCTTGAATATCGCTGTAGAGGATGCTTTTAACTTCTTGAGTCAGCAGGAAGTCGGGGTCGATGGGTTGGATGTCGCGGACGAGCAGTTCGTCGAGTTGTTGCCGCAATTGGGTGAGATTGGTAGAATCGCGGCTGGTACTTTGTAGGGTATCGATTTGGAGGCTGCGTTCTCCCGATATTGTGCCGCTGTTGCTGTTACGATTTGTCTGTTCGTTCTCTAGTCGGCGCTGTTCGGCATCAATTTTTCGACGCAGGCGCGAGAGTTCGTTGATAACGGTTTCGGGAATATCGCCTTTGGGGTATAAGTCGCGGGTGGCGAGGAGTTCGACGAGGTTGCGGGTTTTGCTGCGCTCGGCGTATTCTACGGCTTTGGTGTAGTTTTTTAGCTTGAGGCAAACTTCCACCGTATTGAGATAGAGTTTATTCCATTCTTCGGCGAGTTTTTGTTTGGTTTCATCTCCAGAATGAATCTCACCCCGTAGGAATTCTACGGTATCAATAGCGGTGGCAAAAGTATTGTAAGCTAGCTGCAAGTTGGGAACTTCTCGATAGGCAAGCCCTAAATTAAATAAGGTTCCAGCATGGTCTTGCGGGAAAGCTTCGCGAGTACGAATTGAAAGTGCATCTCGGTAACAAAGGATCGCCCGTTCCAGATTATCCGCCCGCGAACCGTTGATTCGGGCATAGTAGGCAACAGCTAGGTTATTTTGAGTCAATGCCCAATCTTTACGGAAATCCTCAAGGGTACGAACTGTTAAAGCAGCCTCATAAAAGCCGATCGCCCGTTCCAGATTATCCGCCCGTGAACCCTTGATTCTGTAACTGTAGGTAAGAGCTAGGTTATGTTGAGTCATTGCCCATTTTTCACGGAAATCCTCAAGGGTAAGAACTGTTAAAGCAGCCTCATAAAAGTCGATTGCCAATTCCAGATTTTCCGCCCGCGAACCCTTCATTCTGTTTCTGTAAGCTTCTCCTAGGTCATTTTGGGTCAATGCCCATTTTTCACGGAAATCCTCAAAGGTACGAACTGTTAAAGCAGCCTCATAAAAGCCGATCGCCAATTCCAGATTATCCACACGCGAACCGTTGATTCTGTATAAGTAGGCAGTAGCTAGGTTATTTTGAGTCAATGCCCATTTTTCACGAAAATCCTCAAGGGTATAAACTGTTAAAGCAGCCTGATAAAAGCTGATCGCCCGTTCGAGATTATCCGCCCGTGAGCCATTAATTCTTTTACTGTAGGTAAGAGCTAGGTTGTGTTGAGTATCTGCCCAATATTCACGGCAATTCTCAAGGGTAAGAACTGTTAAAGCAGCCTCATAAAAGCCGATTGCCCGTTCCAGATTATCCGCCCGCGAACCGTTGATTCTGTATAAGTAGGCAGTAGCTAGGTTATTTTGAGTCAATGCCCATTTTTCACGAAAATCCTCAAGGGTATAAACTGTTAAAGCAGCCTCATAAAAGCCGATCGCCCGTTCCAGATTATCCGCCCGCGAACCGTTGATTCTTTGATTGTAGGCCGCAGCAAGGTTATTTTGAGTCATTGCCCAATCTTCACGAAAATCCTCCAGGGTATAAACTGTTAAAGCAGACTCATAAAAGCTGATCGCCCGTTCCAGATTATCCGCCCGCGAACCGTTGATTCTGTCACTGTAGGCAACAGCTAGGTTATTTTGAGTTTGAGCATATTTTTCGCTTCCCGGTTCCCGATTATTTAAAACTATTTGATAACCAGTAATGGCAATTTCCAGATTATTCGCTCTACTTTCCAGCGGAAAGTCACTAATATGAAAACTTAAATTTTCAATCATGGCGATAATTAAACTAATTGTTTCTGGATTTTCGACGGCAATTAAATTATGTCCCACTTGCTGTAAAATCTCGGCAAAACGGGTATTAAGGAGATATTGCCGTTGATCCAGCATCTGGTAAATTACTTTAATATCGCTATTGCTATCTGCTTCTGCTTGCAATAATTCTAGGATAAAGTTTGAATAATCTTGTGAATTTTCACCTTCAGAGTTATTGCTATCTCCTTCATCGTTCATTCCCAAACAATTAGCGATTTGAGTGGCAGTTTGTAATAAAAAATTAGCCTCGTTTTCTCGATTATTTTCCGACAATTGGGCTGCAACAGCTACCATCGTCTGCACTAACTCAGCATCCACCAATTCCAAGTTTGCATTCAAGATTTGATTTTCTTCGCCGTTGGGGCAAGTCAGGAGTGTTTGAATTAGTTGCAGGTAGGCTTGGGCGCGGGTTTCTTCCATTGTGGGGAGTTGTCAGTAACACCGATGTTTATTTTACCATGATTGGTGGTTTGGCGGTTGACGCTCCCCCGTATCAATTTCTACCCCATCCCGAACAAGTAATCGAAATTACCGTCTCCCACAGAGTTTTTAAGCGTATTGATTATTTTCCTTGCATTATCGTGAGGCCCTTCAATATAACAAGGTTTTCCATTGCGACCGAATTTCAAGCCAATTTCGCTGGTTGATTCTCCTAAATGAGCCTTCGACTCCTCGAAATCGCGATGCGGTTCAAAGCCTAATTTTTTGGCATAAGCGATCGCGCCCCAAACCAGGGCTTGTGCTTGCTCTAAACTAATCTCCTCGTATTCTTTCCCAAACTGCGAGTAAGAAAGGTGAACGAAATTTTTATATTGGCTATCGTTGCAGTTACGTGGCGGGATGACATCCTTGACTCCCAAACACCAGTAGTCGATCAAATAAGAGGCTGTTACAAAACGATTGTATCCCTTGGAACGGGTAACCACCACTAAACCCAAACCGCTCGCTTCAGAGGTTTCATTCCCCAACAATACCTTCGCAAAATTTACATCCACGAGACATTGAGCAACGGGCAATAACTCTCCTTTTTCGGCGCTAGCGAGGGCTGTTTGTTCTGCATGAGATTGAAGAAAGGTACTGACTTCGGATGCTTTCAATCCTAACTTTCGGGCAATTTGTTTGGGCGTTAATTGGCGATCGCGCAGGTTGAGAATTTCTTGTTCTTGTTCGGGCTGCATGGTTTGTCTATTGCCGTCAGGGCTGGGTTTGAGCTCAATACGGTTCAGTTAAAACTATTTATTCCTCGGAGATCCCCCTAAATCCCCCTTAAGAAGGGGGACTTTGAGTAAGTTCTTGTCCCCCCCTTTTTAAGGGGGGCTAGGGGGGATCGAGCTTAACTGAACCGTATTGGGTTTGAGCTTAGTCGATCATTGTACCGCGTTTTTGCGACCAACTTCGTAATATTGCAAAGATTGAGGATAAAACCCAGTTTCTTTGATGGTGCGAGTGGCGAGAAACCTCGGTTAGCCCGATAGTCCGCCAGGGGTTGAAACCCCTGTCTCATAGCAAAAGTCCTCTTAAAGAGGACTAAAGAGTTTTTCATTTTTATCTCGGATTTTCAGTCGGTTTCAACCGACTTTCGCTATTAGCCAGGGGTTTCAACCCCTGGCGGTTGTGGGCGACAGCGCGGAGGTCAAAAACCCGGTTTCTTTGATTTTGAACCACAGATGATGGCGGATATACGGTATTTCACGATTCACTATCCAGTTGTTAAATTACCCACTTTTTCCTTAACTTGCCCTACTTCTGAATGGCTATCTCGCTGCAAAAACTCATCTAGCAACTCATAAAAACGATAAAAAGCTCGTTCTTCATTGTTAGTATAAAACTCGATTATTCTTGCCCATGAACCTGATGTTGATACTTCATATCGCTTTTGCAACCAGGGTTGAAAGTCTCCATAAAATTCCATTTCTTTTTCTGTGGGTTCAAATCCCAACTCTTCTCTAGCCGTTCTATAACCGACTATAAACATAAAAAGATCGGTTGCAGAAGCTCGTCCGATATACATTCCTGGTTTTTTATGAATTTTACTCAATATCTCAAAAAGTCCGCTCATCTAAATACTCTCCTTTTTTCAACCAAAAACATTTTTAGAAACCGTCTAATTCTTCAACTATAAACTCTCCTCTACGACAGGAAAAATCATTCACCCAATCTTCTTTAGACAGTCCCTCAGTTGACAAATTATCAAAAACCAGCCCGCGTACTTCAACTCCGTAGTGAGTTCCATTCGTTGTAATAGATTCATTTGCACCCCCGCCCGATTTTTCTAAGCGTGTACTTAAGATAAATTCTTCTCTATACCTAGTTTTGAGCTTGAGTAACTTACCCGCAATTCTATTTTCTCCCAGCCATTTTAACACGGCTTTGGCACACGGGTCACATTTAAGGATATCGTACTGGCTGACGATCGCACCAATCTCTCGATAAATCTCCTCATCTGAAAAATCGCTCACTTTCCCTCACACCCTCTCAAATCTTCCATCAAAGCTGAAACTATTTTAATTGAGATTAAGGCTAACTGGCATATATGAGGAATTTTAACCGCAGATGTCGGCGGATGTACGCGGATGGACGCAGATAAAACCCCGGTTTCTTCTAATTTTGCCCTAATTCTGGCGGCCGCCCCATTAAACCGGTCATCAAGCGCAAAGCTAAAAACCTCACTGGGGGAATTGTCCGCAAACACCACAATCCAAAGCGGCGAAATGCTACAATTGGCAGCCAAGTATTAGAAAATAATCTGTCTAGAAAATCTGTAAATCCTAACACGATTAAATTCTCTTTTTTGCGCCAGTTGTGATACCGTTTCAATACTCGCAAATCGCCGATGTCTTCGCCTTTTTGGTGCGCTTGCTGCAAGATTTGGGCGATCGCCCCAGCGTCTCGAATGCCCATATTTAATCCCTGGCCGCCCACGGGATGGCAGCAGTGGGCCGCGTCGCCAATTAGTGCTAATCTGGGCAAAACGTAGCGATCACTCTGCATTAACTGCACCGGAAACAAAAAGCGATCGCTCTCCAATTCCAAACGCCCCAAAAGCCCGCCCGTGCGCTGTTCCAACAAAGCTAAAAACTCTTTTTCATCCATTTGTTGCAAAGCTTTAGCTTCCGCGTGGGGTGCTGTCCAAACTACTTGACAGCGGTTCCCAGGTAATGGTAATACTCCCATCGGGCCGCTCGGCCAAAAGCGCTCAAAAGCGATATCATTGTGCGGTTTTTCGGCTTTAATGGTGATCGCAATGCAGGATTGCCAGTATTTCCAGCCGCGAGTGCCGATATTTGCTGCTGTGCGGATTCGAGATTTAGAACCGTCTGCGGCAACTAACAATTTAGTACGAATTGTGCGAGTTTCGCCGTTTTGTTTGATGTGAATTTCAGCGCTATTATTTAAATATTTTACATCTATTACTTCCGCCGGACAAACCCAACTAAAATTCGGGTTTTTTGCCAAAGATTCTTGCAAAGCTGACAGCATGACTCCGTGCTCGCCAACGTAACCTAAAGCTGCTTTTGGTACAGGCAATTTGCCAGTATTTCCCAAATCCGGGCGGTGGAATTCCACGACGCCGGGATAGTCGCCGTCGCAGAGGCTAATTTGCTCGAAGGTGGTGATTTGCGGCAAGATTTGCTGCCACACGCCGATACCTTCTAAGATCATTCCTGATAGTAAGGTAATTGCATAAGCTTGTTTTTTGGCTGCTGCGACTGCGGGGAGTTGGGTTTCGATTATGGCGATTTTTAAGCCGGAATCTTTTAAGGCGCTGGCTAAGGTTGCCCCAACTATGCCGCCTCCGACGATGGCGATGTCAAAGTCGAGTGTTGGTGTTTGAGTCGAGGCTGCGGTTGGAGAAAGTTGGTTTACGGGCATTTTCAAGGGATTTTGTCAAAGTTAATTGGATTGTTACTTTGTTATTGTAAAGAATTATTTCGATTTAGGGCGATCGAGAAGAGGAGACGGGAGATGGGGAGACGGGGAGATGGGGAGACGTTGAGAAATTTATGATTAATGACAACCATCAAGGATCAAATGCCCACTATCAACTGCCAACAGTCAACTGTCAACAGTCAACTGTCAACAGTCTAATGACTAATGACCATTTCCTTTGTGTTTTCGGTAGCCAGCGCCGATACTTCCTGGCGAATGGGAATCTCGATGACAAACTCTGCACCTTCCCCAGGCGTGGAAATACACTGCAATTTGCCTCGGTGTTTTTCAACTATAATCTGATAGCTGATTGACAGTCCCAAGCCTGTGCCTTTGCCGACTGGTTTAGTAGTAAAAAATGGGTCAAACAACTTGCTAATAACTTCTTGATTGATTCCCATCCCGTTGTCGGCAATCCGAATTGTTACTGTTTCTGAGTTCGCACTGGTGCTAATCCGAATTGTGTTGTGGTGAGAATATATTTCTCTGGAAGAATGACTGCTGTTGTACTCTTCGAGGGCGTCGAGCGCATTTACTAAAAGATTCATAAATACTTGATTGAGCTGACCTACATAGCACTCGACTTTGGGAAAATTGCCGTATTCTTTGATAATCTCAATAGCGGGACGAAGTACATTAGCTTTGATCCGGTGCTGCAAAATTAGCAAAGTGCTTTCAATTCCTTCGTGAATGTCTACTAGCTTCATCTGCGATTCGTCGAGTCGGGAAAAGTTGCGTAAGGATACAACTAAGTCGCGGATGCGATCGGCTCCTACTTTCATTGATTCCAAAATCTTCGTAAAGTCTTCCATTAAGTAATCAACTTCAATGTCTTCGGCTGCTTCTACAATTTCTGGGACAGGATTTGGGTATTTTTCCTGGTAAAGGTGGAGCAAACCGAGCAAATCTGTGGCGTATTGGGTGGCGTGGGTGATGTTGCCGTAGATGAAGTTAATGGGATTGTTAATTTCGTGGGCGACGCCGGCGACTAGCTGCCCGAGAGAAGAGATTTTTTCGGTTTGGATTAGTTGAGTTTGAGCTTGGTGCAACTCGTGGACAGCTTTTTCGAGCTCGGTTGCTTGCGATCGATACTGTCCCTCGGACTGCTTGAGTGCTTCCAAAACTTGGACTCGATCGCTAATGTCGGTGTGAGTTCCCACCCATTCACGAATGCTACCGTCTGCTGCTAAAATGGGGACGCCCCGCACCCAGAAGTGTCTGTAGCTGCCGTCTGCGGCCCGCAAGCGGTGCTCGACTTCGTAGAGACTTTTTGTTTCTATGGCCCGCTTCCAAGCTTGTCTGGTGCGATCGCGGTCTTCTGCGTGCACTGCTTCTATCCAGTTGTCCTTCTCTTTCCAACTCATGCCCGTATAAGCTATCCAATCAGGCTGAGGCTTATCGAAGATTCCGCTAGCGTTTGTCGTCCAAACCATCTGTGCCGTGGCCATTGCCAGCGATCGGTATCTTTCCTCGCTTAGACGCACAAATTCTTCGGCTTGGCGACTGGCTGTCACATCGCGCAAAATAGCTGTGAATATGATTTCGCCTGCCACTTCGAGTCTGGAAATAGAAGCTTCGGCGGGAAATTCCGTACCATCTTGGCGGCGGGCGAAAATTTCTTTGCGGTTGCCCATTGTTCGGGCTTGTTTAACGCCGCCGCCGAAATTGCTGACGAGATGGCTGTGAGGGGCGACAAAAGCTTCGGGCAACAGCAGGCTCAGGGATTGCCCGATCGCCTCAGCAGCCGTCCACCCAAAAATCCGTTCTGCACCTTGGTTGAACAGGATAATTTTTTGGTCAGCATCCACGGAAATAATCGCGTCGTCGGCAATTTCTAAAATGCCGGCGAAACGAGCTTGAGACAGTTGCAGCGCTTTTTCAGCTTGGAAGCGATCGCTGATGTCGCGGGCGATCGTCGAAATGTATGCGAGTTTGCCGCCCGATGCGGAGTGAGAGATGATGACTTGGCTGATGGGAATTTCAAGTCCTGATGGTGACACAAAGGCTGTTTCTCCGCTCCAAACGCCCTCGGAAATAGCGGTGGCGATCGCCTCTTTCAAGGTGCTGCGGGCTGACGCTGCTGTGAATTCTGCAATTTGTCGGTGGGATATATCTGCGTCTTCGTCGATACCCACCATTTTTCTGCCTGCTTTGTTAATGTAAATGGCGCGCCCTTCGAGGTTGTAGGTTCCTACAAAATCAGGGGTTGCTTCCAGAATTGCTGCCAGACTTCTGTTGGCAATTTCGGCTTTTTTGCTTTCAGTAATATCCCGCGCGATGGTAACTATACCGCTAATATTTCCTAGTCCGTCCCGGTAAGCACTTTTTGTAGAAAGAAATGTCCGCAAATTTCCTTTGACTGGCAGGTCTTCTTCGATTGCTTGCGTTGTTCCCGTTGTCATAATTGGGCGATCGGTTTTTCTAATTTTGTCGGCAATTTCCGGGTGAAATAACTCGCTGTCATGTCTGCCGATAATCTCGTCTACCGACTTGCCAATTATACTAGCTCCCGCAGCATTGAGCATTAGGTAATAGCCCTGAATATCTTTGACAAATAAGGCTGCTGGCGTACTATTGATGACGGCCATCAACAGGTTGTAGTTTTTTTGAAGCGCCTGCTTTGTTGTTTGAGAGTCGAAAATTTGCTGTTGCAATTGCTCGTTAGTGATTTGCAGTTGGATAGTCCGTTTCTCAACTTGAGTTTCTAAGTCTGATTTAGCTTTCCTCAGTCCCAGTTCCGCTCGATAGCGCTTCCGGTCTGCGCTGCAGAGAGTTTTGGCATTCTGCCAAATCAGAACAGTAAAAATAATCACGTTCAATACGCTTAACAGCGATATCCCTACCTCCGGCGTGTAGGCTTGTAACCGATCTCCCAATAGGATGAAATAACCAACTAAAGGCGGGATAATGATTGCCCGTGGCAACAAGCGCCTCGCCATGATTCCACCGGCGCGATCGCTCGTCATTACTGCTATAAATCCTCTCTCTGGACTGGTAAATAAAATGCCGAAGCTCAGCAACATAAATGCTGCGGAGGTGTGCAAAGCCATTCCTGTATTATTGCCAATTTGGTAAAATAAAGCTTTGTCGTAGAAATAGCCTATCAAACCCATAAATGCAATTAAAAATGCTGCACAGCTTAAGATTTGAATCCGCAGGTATTTAGGCCGATGTTCTGACAGCAGCAGCAGCGATGTTCCCAGCAATAAAAAAGCAGCAGCAGTATTCGGGGCCATGCGTCCTGGTGTTCCGGGGCTTGTCAACCTATCACTTTCTTTAAATAGCAGTTGGTCGATGCCTAAGTCTAAATTAAAGCTATATTGAACTAGGGTTAATAGGCTAATTAATATCATTAAAAATGAACATCCCAAAATTAAATATTTATGATTTTTTTGATACTTTCTTGCTGTTGATTTGGCGCGCCGGATCTGTTGGATGAATAGAGAAAACCCGCCCAAAATAAAGCAGACCGCAGTATTGACTTTCATGGTGACGAGTCCGGGCAGAATGCTTTTTAAGAGTTGCAGATCGAATATCCAACCCAAAATGACTGTACAGCCGATCGCCATTACTGCAATACTCGCTTTTTTGGAAAAAGACTCGACAGCAGCCATTCGGGTTGAGGGCGTTTGCAGTTGTTGTGCTCGTTCAAAAACTTCCAATTTCTCGATCCCTCAAATTATTTGGGTTTCTACGTATCCACGGTAACAATAAACACTGTATGTATATTGTTGCCCGCTATACAAAGCTCCTTAAGATTTTCTTAAGACTGCCAATCATAAAATATGAATTATTTTATCTAACTTTAGATAGATAGTCAACTGAAGATTGAAGGCTCTTATGTAGAAGGGATTCGGCAGAATTCAGTATTTTTTTTGATTGGAAGTTAAAACAAAAAATTCCTTGTTCCTTGTTCCGTGTCCCTTGGATCTCGGTAATTGGCCCCCGATTCATCGGCAAGACGGAGTGTTTTTACTCAGTACATCGAGGGATAATGGTAGCGGATGAATCACTCTGCTACAAAATCACTCGCATTATAAACCGGCTGCTGTGGCTGTGGGAAATGCGATCGGCAGAACAGATAAGACTCGGCGGTTGAAACCGCTCCTTGTCAAACAAAGTCCGCCTACGCGGACTAAAGAGGGGATATTAAAGTCGGATTTGGTAACTGTCAACAGTCAACTGTCAACTGTCAACTGACAACTGACAACTGACAACTGACAACTGACAACTAACCACAGTCAACTAACTCCTAAGTTTTGAAGTGCTTGCAAAGCTTCGGTTGCTGATGGGTAACGCTGGGGGAAAGCGTACAGCACCATCTGGTCTAAAACGCGAGCAAACTCCGGGGTGACACTTGCATTTTTCTGCCAGATGAGATTCCCTAAATTATCAACTCTGAGTTGTTTCGGGCGCATTCCTGTCAAGGCTTGAATCCCGATGATCCCGACAGCATAGATGTCGCTGCAAAATTTCGGCGAACCGATGGCTTGTTCGGGGGGAATGTACTCTTGCTGAGTGCCACCGCCGCGCGATTTGGTTTGACCGATGCTATTTTCCGAGGTGTTGATTTCTTTAACTGCCCCAAAGTCAATTAATACAATCTTGCTGTCTGATGCGCGCCTGATTAAGTTTTGAGGGTGAACGTCGCGGTGAATTACATCTTGTTTGTGAACAAAAACCAGCACTTCTAAGATATCTTTCAACAAAGCAATAACCCGCTCTTCTTCCCAGGGTTGACCTTCGATTAGTTCTTGATACAGGGGTTGTCCTTCGATGAATTGATAGACTAAATAAAAATACCCCTCTTCTTCAAAGCGAGCTAACAATTCCGGTATCCGATCGTGTTGGCCCAGTCGATATAACACCCGCGTTTCTCGATCGAATAGATGGCTGGTTCTCTCTGACTGGCTTTTCAGGCGCTTGACGAGACACAAAGGTCGATCGGGCAAATTTTCATCTTCAGCCAGATAGGTATCGCTGTACTCCGTATTCACCAAGTGTTCTCTAATTCGGTAACGCATCCGCAGCAGCTTTTGCAACATGGGATCGACAGAATTAGCTTGTTGTGTGCCTTTTTGTACAGCTCTCATGATGCAGTCCCAAAGATTTGCTCCGACTACTCTTTCTTCTTGTCCAATAATTTCTGCTTGCTTCAGTACCTTGGTGAGATCTTTCCACAAGTTGTAGCCGACATACCGCCCCAGGTAGCCCACTGTATACCCGCGGGCGATCGAATCGTTTTGCTGAATTTCTTGGTACGTCAAACCCGCTACAACGCCTCGAACGATCGACTGTTGCAACCGACTCAGGTGTTTTTCCGTTTGTTCGTATACCAGATTGTCCAAAAACAATATTGCTTCTTCTACTGTCATAGCTTCATGCGTTAAGTGATTGGTACAGGAGCCACGCATTTTTCTATCGCTAGATTCCTGTTATACAGGGTTTGACTTAACTTTGATAGCTTTGTCTACAGATTGAAATATATTTTTACAAATATGACTTTTATGACTTTAAGTTATGAATTTTATGAATTGACCTTCTAAGTATTTTATTGGATAATCTCAATCAACAAGTTTACAAAGGCGATCGAACTCATAATTTATGACATTTTAGACAACACCCCTGGGTGTTTAACCCCACGTTCAAGAAAACTTGATTAATGACTAAATCAGGACTTACGCATAAATACCAAAGAAACCGGGTTTTTTGGAAAAACCCGGTTTCTCAAAGCTCAAATGCAGTATTTCCGTAAAAAAACCAGGTTTCTGCGTCCAGGACTGTAAATGCTATTTCGATCGACCAAACCGAAATAACACAGTTTAAGCATCAGAAAATCCGCAATTCACAACATCAAATCAGGAAATGCAGTTATGGCACTTATCTTTGCACCTAATGACAATGACACTTTACTTACAGGAACTGCGAACGATGACGACATATACGGAGACGCAGGAAATGACACCCTCGTCGGCCAAGCAGGTATAGACTTTCTTTTCGGCGAAGAGGGCAATAACTCCATCCTCGGCGGACTTGGCGATGATATCCTGTTTGACGGACTCGGCGATTCGACTCTCAGTGGCGGTGAAGGCAATGATTTTATTGGCAGTGATGGCGGTAATGACCTCATGCTTGGCGAAGCGGGAGATGATACTCTCATCAGCTATGAGACTCTCGCCGGTGCGAACAAATCTAGTACCCTTCTAGGCGGATTAGGCGACGATGTAATATTTGGCGGTTTTGGCAAAGATTCCGTCGATGGCGGAGATGGTTTTGACTTGCTCGCAGGTTTCGATGCCGATGATTCTATTTCTGGAGGAGATGGCAGCGATTTCCTCTTCGGCAATGACGGCAATGACACTCTCAGAGGGGGACTCGGTGGCGATATTCTGGCTGGGGGATCTGGCAGCGATTTGATCGACGGCGGAGACGGTTTTGACTTAGTTTCCTATGCGGCAGCGACAACTCCAGTGCTGGTAAATCTCGTAACAGGGATAGCAACGGGAGAGGGAACCGACACTCTCATCGGTATTGAAGACATTTTTGGTGGCAGCGACAAGGACTCTCTAACAGGGAATACTAGCGTTAATTTCCTAAGTGGTTTGGCAGGCGATGACTTTCTGTCGGGATTGGATGGCGGTGACTTCCTCTACGGCGGTGATGGCAAGGACATCCTCGACGCCGGATTGGGCGACGATTTCCTCGATGGGGAAGCTGGCGATGATTCTCTGTCAGGATTGGATGGAGATGACTTCCTCTACGGCGGTGATGGCAAGGACATCCTCGACGCCGGAGTGGGCAACGATTTCCTCGATGGGGAAGCTGGCGATGACTCTCTGTCAGGTGGTGATGGCACTGACTTCTTGTTTGGTGGTGATGGCAATGACTTCCTCGGTGCCGGATTGGGCAACGATGTCCTGTCTGGGGAAGCGGGGAATGATACGGTTGATGGTGGAGAGGGTGTTGACTTTGTTTCTTATGGCGGTGCAACTGGGCCGGTAGTTGCTAATCTGACAACTGGGACGGCAACGGGAGAGGGAACGGATAGTCTCATTGGTATTGAAGATATTGAAGGCGGCAGTGGCAATGATTCTCTGACAGGAAATACTAGCGTTAATTTCCTAAGTGGTTTGGCTGGCGATGACTTCCTATCGGGATTGGATGGCGATGACTTCCTGTTGGGTGGTGATGGCAAGGACATTTTGAATGGCGGGGCGGGCAATGATTTTATGAGCGGGGGGGCTGGCGATAATTCCTTAAACGGGGGGTTGGGCGATGATTTTGTATTCGGGGGAGATGGCAATAATACTCTTGCTGGTGGCGGGGGTGCTGACTTCTTGCTGGGAGGGACGGGCAATGATGTTTATCAGTTGGATGGTACAACGGCTCAAGGTAGCTTCATTTCAGATATTGGTGGCACAAATTCCCTCAGCCTTCCGGGAGTAACGCTTGCGCTCACTTTGGCCCCTGGAACGACGGGCTTGGGACGAAATGGCACGAGTTTGGTGATTGATTTGAACCAAGATGGCGTGCTGAATGCTCAAGATGTGGAGATTTTCGACTTCTTTGCGGCGCCGACGGGGACTACTCCTGGTGCTGGTGTTATTCAAACGGTGGGCAATTTAAGCAGTACGCAAATTTTAAGTAGTGTTGTCTCGCCTCCGACTCCACCACCAACTCCGACTCCACCACCAACTCCGACTCCACCACCAACTCCGACTCCACCACCAACTCCGACTCCACCACCAACACCGACACCTCCACCAATTGACCCGATAACTACACCGACACCGACTCCAACTCCAACTCCAACTCCAACTCCAACTCCAACTCCAACTCCAACTCCAACTCCAACTCCAACTCCAACTCC